>JBFHEQ010000370.1:0-3893 GCA_041584075.1 Hydrogenophaga sp. | reverse complement strand
TGCAGGCGGGTTTGTTGCTCCGGGAGCCAGGTGTGGTGCGGGAGCATGGCGGGGTACCGGCGGGTGCCGACTGGCAGGCATCCGCGGTGGGTCGGGCGGTTGCCCAGGACAGGTCGCGGCAGTTGGCCGATGACGAGGCCTTGGGGGTGATGCAGGATGTGGCACGTGAACTGCGCAGGCCGGCCTACGGAGGGCCCTTGACGGGCGCCTCGTCCGAAGCCTTGTCCATCATCTGGCTTGCGGTGCCCTTGTTTGACCGCGGTGCATTCTCGGGCCACTACCTCGCGAGGTTGTCTCTGCAGGAAGCGGTGCGTGCTTTCATACCGGCCTGGTTTTCCGACGGTCATGAGGTGTCTCTCATGACGGAGCCCCAGCTGGCCCTGGCCCGGCGCGATCCTGCGCCACCCGATCAGGCCTTCCTCGAATTGCCCGGCGTGGACCTGGCGCTCCAGATGACGACCACGCGTTCCGACTCTCCCACGGTGCCGCGGACCTTTTTCCTGGTGGCGCTGGTGTGCCTGCTGGGCATGCTGGCCGCCTTGTATGCGCTGCGGCGGGACTTTGTGAAGCGCCAACGCATCGAGGTGCAACTGAAAGCCCAGGTTGCCTTGCGCATGGCCATGGAAAATGCAGCGACCATTGGTTTGAGGGCCTGGGACCGCAAAGGGCGCATTCTGTATGTCAACCGGGCGTTCTGCCGCATGGTGGGCTTTGAACCGCAAGAGCTCATGGGACGCAGCGCGCCCATGCCATATTGGCCGCCTGACATGGTGGCCGAGCTCGACTTGCTGCACCGTGGCGTGACGTCCCAGGGCACCGATCTGGCGGGGATCGAGGTGCAGTTCCAGCACAAGAGCGGGCATCTGGTGGATGTGCTGGTGCACGAGGCCCCGCTGACCACGGCCGCGGGAGAACCGCTGGGCTGGATGAGTTCGGTGATGGACATCAGCGAGCGCAAAAGCGCCGAGCGCATGGCCGCGCGCCAGCAGGAAAAGCTGGAAGCCTCGGGGCGCCTGGTGGCCATGGGAGAGGTTGCGTCAACGCTGGCGCACGAGCTCAACCAGCCTCTGGGTGCCTTGAGCGGTTTCGCCAACGGTCTGCTCAACCGCTTGCGCCAGGGCCGTCTGAGCAACGAGGATTTGACGGGTGTGGTGGAGCGCATGGAGCAGCTCTCGGCCAAGGCAGGGCGCATCATCCAGCGCGTGAATGCCTTTGCCAGGCGCCGCGAGATGAGCCGCCAGCCGCTGGATCTCAACGCGTTTTTGCGTCGAGTGATCGAGCCCTTGCAGCGCCAGCGGGCCGGCCTGATCCGGCTCCGGTTGGCGAGCCGCCCGGTCTGGATCGAGGCCGATGCCTTGTTGCTGGAGCATGCGGTGCTCAACCTGGTCCACAACGCCGAACACTGGGCGCAACAGGGTGAGCGCGAGGCTGTGGTCTGGGTCACGCTCGAAGACGGTCTGACGCACTGCCTTTTGTCGGTGAGCGACAGTGGGCCGGGTGTGGCGCCAGATCAACGGGATCAGGTGTTCAATGCCTTCTTCAGCGGCAAGGACGATGGCATGGGCATGGGGCTGGCCATTTGCCGCTCGGTGATTGAAGCCCATCACGGCGTGATCGACGTCACGCCGGCACGCGAGCTCGGCGGCGCCTGCTTCACGGTGAAACTGCCCAAGCATGTTCAACCTGTGGACGGGGCGACAATGCAGGCTCCCGCCGCCCAGGGCCCAGAGGCCCATGGCCTGCCCAAAGACGCCAACCGATGAACCCTGCAACGCCTGCCATCCATGTGGTTGATGATGATCCCGATTTTCGGGACGCGCTGGCCTGGCTGTTCGACTCGCGAGGTCACCAGGTGCAAACCTGGGCCTCCGGTGAAGATTTTCTGGTCGTTGCTCGCGCCCAGGCCGATCGCTGGGCGCCCGCCGTCGTGTTGCTGGACATCCGCATGGAGCCGCTGTCGGGGCTGGCCACGTTCGAGGCCCTGCATGCCCTGGCCTGCCCCTGGCCCGTATTGTTCCTGACGGGCCATGGTGACGTGGGCATGGCGGTGGCCGCGGTGAAGAAGGGCGCCTGGGATTTTCTGGAGAAGCCGTTCCAGGACAACGAGCTGGTGGATCGCGTGGAGGCGGCGCTGCAGGCCGTGATGAGTGAGGAGACCCAGCTGGCGCAGCGTCTGCGTCAGGCGCTGGCGAGCCTGAGTGCACGGGAGCGTGAGGTGCTCGACGAACTGCTGCAGGGCCACTACAACAAGAACATCGCCGACCACCTGGGCATCACGCCTCGCACCGTGGAATTCCACCGCGCCAACATCTTCGAAAAAATGGGCGTGCACTCTGCCGTGGAACTGGCCCACCACATGGGCCGCTTTCAGCTGCGGTGAGCTGGCTGGTTTTCACCTAGGCAGGCTTGGAGCTGACGCCGTCGGCGCAAAGTGCCTTCGCCCAGAACGCCGCGGAACCGGCTTTGCCGGGCCGCCAGCGTTGTCCCCCTCCGGGGGAAGCCGCGCAGCGGCGCAGGGGGCTACTCGTAACTCCGGGCGTCTTCGATCACCTTGCCATCGTTGGGCAGGCTGCCCAAGCGCACGACTTGCACCTGCCCGCGCAGCTTGGTCACTTCGCGCATGGTGCTTTCCAGTTGGTCCCGCAGCTGGTCGTCGACATCGCTGGCTTCCACCTGCAGGCACATCTGGTCGTTGGCCATTTCGCCGCTGATCACCAGGCGCGCCTTTTTGACGGCCGGGAAGCGTTTGGCGATGTCGGCCACCTGGCCGGGGTGCACAAACATGCCCTTGACCTTGGTGGTCTGATCGGCGCGACCCATCCAGCCCTTGATGCGAGGAGCGGTGCGCCCACTGGGGCAATGGCCCGGCAACACCGCCGACAGGTCGCCGGTGCCAAAACGGATCAACGGGTAGGCCGGGTTGAGTGACGTGACGACCAGCTCGCCCACTTCACCTTCGGCCACGGGATCGCCCGTGCCCGGACGCACGATCTCGACGATCACGCCTTCTTCCAGCACCAGGCCTTCTCGGGCCGGCGTCTCAAAGGCCACCAGGCCGAGGTCGGCGGTGGCGTAGGTCTGGTACACGTCCACACCGCGCTCCTTGAACCAGCCGGTCAGGCTGGGCGGGCAGGCTTCGCCACCCACCGATGCTTTTTTGATGCAGCTGACGTCCACCTGGGCATCGGCCGCCTTTTCCAGCAGGATGCGCAGGAAGCTGGGTGTGCCCGTGTAAGCATCGGGTCGCAGGTCGCGGATGGCGTCGAGCTGTTGTTCGGTTTGTCCCGTGCCGGCCGGGAACACAGTGCATCCCACGGCGTGGGCGCCGCCCTCCAGGATGAATGCGCCGGGGGTCATGTGATAGCTGAAGCTGTTGTGCACCAGCTCGCCTTTTCGAAAGCCCGCAGCGAACAGCGCGCGGCCTGTGCGCCAATAGTCGGCGCCAGCCCCTTCGGGTTCGTAGATGGGTCCGGGGCTGGCGAAGATGCGCGACATGGCCGGGCCACGCACCAGCGTGGAAAAGCCACCGAAAGCGTCGCCACCCTGGGCGCGCGAAGCCTTTTGCAAAGCCAGTAGTTCGTGCTTGCGCGTGACCGGCAATTGGGCCAATGCTTCGCGGCTGTTCACCTGGCTGGCATCCACGCCTTGCAGGATGGTGCCAAATGCCGCACTGTGTTGTTGGGCGTGGGCGATTTGCCCAGGCAACGAAGCCATTTGCGCGGCTTCTCGATCAGCAGGAGATCGGGTTTCCAGGGCATCGAAAAAATCGGTCATGGCAATCAATACAAGTGGTGGAGTGTGAGGTGTCTAACCAATGGTGCCGTGGAACCGGCTTTGCCGGGCCACCAGCACCGCCCCCTTGAGGGGGTGACGCCAACGGCGGCGCGGGGGAG
>JBFHEQ010000369.1:0-3903 GCA_041584075.1 Hydrogenophaga sp. | reverse complement strand
GGCGAACAAAGCTACGTCGGCGCCATCGTCGATCAGGTCTCCGCTTACGCCCGCAACAACCGCCTGGAATTCCCCAGCGATGCTCCAGGTTTGGCCGCCATCCAGGCCGATCTGCTCACCCATGGCAACGGCCAAAACGGCCGCTCGTCCATCGCATTCATCTCCCAGGCGCACCGTGCCACCTTCAACGCCTGGGCCGCCTCCGACGCAGGCCAACAATGGATACACAGCCAGATCGACTACCCGCAGGTCCAATCGCTGGCCGACACGGCCCGACAGGTGCTGGACAACCACGGGCAACACATACCCGACGACAGAAAATTTGAAGTGCTGTGCATCCTGGCCAAAAGTGCCAACCAGCACCCGGCCTCGTTCAACGTGTTGGTGAATGCGCTGCGCAACGGGGCCGACTACGACACCTTCATGGACAGCGTGGCCGACAGGGCCGAACGCATCAGCTACTTCGCTGGCGACAAGGCTGGCGAACTGGCAAGGCAGTACCAGGAAAACTTCCAGAAACCGGGCAACGCCATCCAGATGGAAGAAGCCCACCGACAGGTCGCCCAGCCCGGCTACCAACCCGCCCGGGAAGCCGCGATGCCATCGGTGCAAATCGCCTTGAACGCCTACCGCCACGATCTCAACGACCCCTCCGTGCTCGATCGGGGCGACCAGGGCGAAGGCGTGCGCTCATTGCAGCGCGCCTTGATCGGCAGCGGCCAGATCCTGACCGACGACGGCGACTTCGGTGGCGGAACGGAAACGGCCTTGGCCGCCTACCAAAGGGCCCAGGGCCTGGCCCCCACCGGGTTCGGCGACCGCCCCACACTGCGCGCGCTGGGCATTGCGCCGGTGCTCGACGAACGCAGCAGCGGTTCGCTGCACCGCATGATCGAAACCCTGAACAACGATCCCCGTTTCACCGAAACCCAGGTCGGTCGCATCGCCCACTCGGCCCAGCTCTACATGCTGGAAAACCGCCAGAGCCTGGGTGACGTCTCACAGATCCGCATCAGCAACGACGGCAAAACGCTGCTGTTTCAAAACGACTACGCGCAAATGCGCACCATGGACATGGAGCATGCCATCCGGGGCCACGTACCCGCCCAGCCGCTGATCACCCCGCCGGCGGCCGAGCCCGCACGCGGAGCCCCCGTCACCGAAGGCCCCATCCGCTGATCAGCCGACGAATTCCTGGGCTCGGCCTTCCATGGGGTCTTTGCTGGGCTCTTCGTCTGGGGCTGAAACCTGCCCGGGCTTCCACCACTTGAGCAACAAGGCATTGCTCACCACGCTCACCGAGCTCAGCGCCATGGCCGCGCCCGCGACCACCGGGCTGAGGTAGCCCAGAGCGGCCAGTGGAATACCAATGGCGTTGTAGGCAAAAGCCCAGAACAGGTTTTGCTTGATCTTGGTGACCGTCTTGCGCGAGATCTCCAGCGCAGCGGCCACCAAGGCCGGGTCGCCCCGCAGGAGGGTGATGCCGGCTGCGTGCATGGCCACGTCCGACCCACCATGAAGCCCTTCCATGGCGCCCATGGCCATGCCCACATCGGCAGCAGCCAGCGCAGGTGCGTCGTTCACACCGTCACCCACCATGGCCACGGTGTGCCGGTGCGCCGCCAACGCATCGGGTGCGGGCCCGGCCACCATCGCAGGGGCCGGATCCGCCGGAAACAACTGGCCTTCGATCAGGGGCACAGCCTCATCGGCAGACGCCACAGGGGGCATGGCCCACTCGCCACGCTGCAACCGCTGCACCACCGCGGCCTTGTCGCCCGGCAACACTTCGGCGATCACCTCACCCCGGTCCGGGTCCAGCCCAAGGCGGCGCGCCATGGCTTCGGCCGCACCGCGGTTGTCACCCGACACCATGAACAGACGGATACCGGCAGCGCGCAACCGCGCCATCGCATGCTTGGCGCCCGGCTTCGGTTCGTCGCCAAAAGCCAGCAAAGCCAGCGGCGCCCAGGCCTTGCTGCCGGGCACCTCGCTGGCGAGCACCGACACCGTGGCGCCCTCGGTCTGCTGCCGTTCAACCGCAACCGACAAAGGCCCCAGCCCTACGCCCAGCTCCTGCATCCATCGCACACTGCCCAGCGCCAGACGCACCCCCTGTACCGATCCCTCGGTGCCCCGGCCAGAGACCGACCGCACCTCCACCGCTGCGTTGGGAGACGGCATCCAGCCCCGCTCCCGCGCCACATCCATCACCGCATGGGCCAGCGGGTGTTCACTCTGCGCCTGCAAAGCGGCAGCCGCGCGCAAAGCGGCTTCCTCGTCCACACCGGGCATCGCCTCCACCACCAGCAGCCGCGGGCGGCCTTCGGTCAGGGTGCCCGTTTTGTCAAACGCCACCGCATCGACTTTGTGCGCGACCTCCAGGGCCTGCGCGTCCTTGATCAGGATGCCGTGCTGCGCGGCGACCCCGGTGCCCGCCATGATGGCCGTGGGCGTGGCCAGCCCCAGCGCACACGGACAGGCGATGACCAGCACCGACACCGTGTTCAGCAAAGCCTGTTCCCAGGGTGCGCCCAGGTACAGCCACACGGCCAGCGTGACCAGGGCGATGAGCAGCACCACCGGCACAAACACCGCCGCCACCTGGTCCACCATGCGCTGCACCGGCGCCTTACCGGCCTGCGCGTCCTGCACCAGGGCAATGATCCGGGCCAAGGTGCTCTGTGCGCCCACAGCACGCACGCGGATGTGCACCGAGCCCTCGCCATTGAGCGAACCTCCCGTGATCGCATCGCCCGGTGTTTTGCCCACGGGCAAGGCTTCACCTGTCAGCATCGATTCGTCGGCGTGGGTTTCGCCTTCGATCAGTTCACCATCGGCCGGAAAACGCTCGCCGGGCAACACCCGGATCAGGTCGCCGGGCAACAACTCATCCACGGCCACGTCGGCCAGCTCGTTGCGCCGAACGCCATCGGGCAACAAATGGGCCTTGTCGGGGCGCAAGGCGTGCAGGGCACGGATGGCGCTGGTGGTCTGGCGCTTGGCGCGGGCCTCCAGCCACTTGCCCAGCAGCACCAGGGTGATCACCACCGCCGAGCCCTCGTAGTACAGGTGCACCATTTCACCGGGCTGCGCGCCCAGCCAGAGCCAGGTCGACAGCGCCCAGCCCGCCGTGGTGCCGATCGCCACCAGCAGTTCCATGTTGCCTGTCATGGCCTTGAGCGCGTGCCAGCCTGCTGTGTAAAACCGCGCGCCCAGCCAGAACTGCACCGGCGTGGCCAGCAAAAACTGCACCCAGCCCGGCAACATCCAGTGTTGGCCAAAGAGGTCCCCGACCATGGGCAGGGCCAGCGGTGCCGAAAGCACGATGCCGATCAACACCGGCAACAGGTCGCGCGAGATGCCATGCCACTGTTCGCCGAGGTCTTGATTCAAAGCCTCCATCGCACGCGGCTCATAGCCCGCGTCGCGCACCGCACGCTTGAGCCGTGCCAGGGTCTCCTGTGCATCACCATCGCCGTTCATGCTGATGCTGATGCGGGCCGATTCCGTGGCCAGGTTCACCGTGGCATCGCTCACCCCCGCCTGTTTCTTCAACACGCGCTCCACACGCGACACACAAGATGCACAGGTCATGCCCCCAATACCGAGATCGATCTGGGAGAGAGACGGAGCGATGGAAGTTTCTGGATTCATAGGGCACTGCGATGATAGAAAACAGCGTTGCCAGGCTTTAAAGACCCTTCGCATAACCTGGGGGACAGCTGAAAAGCGGCGCAGGGGGAGAGCCCGGTTATAGCCTTTACCCCCATGGGAAGGTCAAGCGACAAGGTGTATCTTCTGCCCTGACGAAATCACTTGACCTTGACACCGTGTCAAGCCTCATCATCAGGACAACCTGAAGTTTTCCACTCTGCACCCCTCTCATCATGAATCAGATTT
>JBFHEQ010000368.1:0-3909 GCA_041584075.1 Hydrogenophaga sp. | reverse complement strand
CGCTCCGTCAGGCGCGAGAGCAGACCAATGCCAAACACCTTGTTGAGCATGGCCAGACCCAAAGCCAGGAAGGAGCCGACCGTGGTGGACAAAATGAACACTTCGTCGCGCGCGGCAGGATCTTCGCGGCCCAGCCAGGGGCCCAACACGCTGTCGTGGATCAGTGACCAGCCAAAACCCGCTGCGGCGCACAGCGCAAACAGCGCCAGCAAGGACATGTGACCGCTGGCACCATTGGGTTCGGAATAGATGCGAGCTTCAGGCGGCAGTGCGGGCACCCACTTGGGGCGGACAAACGCCACCACGATGACGAACAGGAGGTACAGGCCCACCAGCATCAATCCAGGCAGCAAGGCGCCAGCGTACATGTCACCCACGGAGCGGCCGAGCTGGTCGGCCAGCACGATCAGCACCAGCGATGGCGGCAGAGCCTGGGCCAGTGTGCCGGAAGCCGTGATGGTGCCGGTGGCAATCGTGCGGTTGTAGCCGTAGCGCAGCATGATGGGCATGGCGATCAGGCCCATGGAGATCACGGAAGCCGCGACCACACCCGTGGTGGCGGCCAGCAAAGCACCCACCAGAATCACGGCAACGCCCACGCCTCCCCTCAAGGGTCCAAACACCTGCCCCACTGTTTCCAGCAGGTCTTCAGCCATGCGGCTGCGCTCCAGGATGATGCCCATGAGCGTGAAGAAGGGAATGGCCAGCAGCGTGTCGTTCTGCATGATGCCGAACACGCGCAAGGGCAAGGCCTGGAACAGGTTGGACGGGAACAGGCCCAGCTCCATGCCGATGAGGCCGAAAAACAGCCCGGTGGCAGCCAGCGAAAAAGCGACCGGAAACCCGGCCAGCAGAAACACCAGCAGACCGGTGAACATCACCGGCACAAAATTGTTGGTCAACAGTTCAATCATGACGAAGCTCTCGCTTGACGGGCTTTTTCTTGGGCGGCGATTTCTTCGGCCAGCAACTCGGTTTCACTGGGTCCGGTGTGACTCAACGCATCGGGTCCATCGCCCGTGAGAAAGGCAATGCGTTTGATCAGCTCAGAGATCCCTTGCAGAAACAGGAGGGCGAAACCCGCGGGGACCAGGGCATACATGGGCCAGCGGATCAAGCCGCCAGCATTGGAGGACATTTCCCCCGATGTGTAGGCCTGATCCAGCAATGGCCAGCCCAGCGTCACCATGATGTAGCACAGGGGGAAAAGAAACAGGATGATGCCGCCTATGTCGACCCAGTTGCGACCACGGTCGCTGAACTTGTTGGAGATGAAGTCAATGCGCACATGGGCGTTGCGCAAGAAGCCGTAGCCGGCGCCCAGCATGAACACGGCGGCAAACAGATACCACTGGATTTCCAGCCAGGCGTTGGAGCTGACCCCAAAGACCTTGCGGATGATGGCGTTGCCGGCGCTGATGAGCGTGGCTGCCAAAATCAGCCACATCGCCGTTTTGCCGATCAGGGTGCTGATGGCGTCGATCAGGCGGGATATGCGAAGCAATAACTGCATGAGAATTCCCCGGTTGTTCGGGTACAAAGGACAGGCGTTCGGTCTTGTGAAACCAGGTGACCTGCCGTTCAGTGGGCTGCAAACGGCGTTTGCAGGCTGAAGGAATCGGACAAAAATTTGCGCAAAAAACCCCGCGTGCGCGGGGTTTTTTCAGCGTGACGCCGAGTTTACAGCTTGGCGGACTGCATGTAACGGTCAAACGTGGCTTCCGTGAAGCGGAACCACAGGTTTTGGTCTTTGCGGAAGGCCGAGTAGTCCGCGTAGATCTTCTTCCAGGCCGGGTTGGTGTCGTTCAGCTCGGTGTAGAGCTCCATGGCGTTCTTGAACGCGGAGTCCATGACCGGCTTGGGGAAGGCAGCCAGCTTGGCGCCACCAGCCACCAGACGCTTGAGAGCGGCTGGGTTGCGGGCGTCGTAACGGGCTTGCATTTCGGTATGTGCGTGGGAAGCGGCCGCCTCGACCATGGCCTGATACTCTTTGGACAAACCGTTGTAAGCCGCCTTGTTGATGTAGAAGTCGAGCTGGGCGCCGCCTTCCCACCAGCCTGGGTAGTAATAGTGCTTGGCGACCTTCTGGAAACCCAGCTTTTCGTCGTCGTAAGGGCCGACCCATTCGGTGGCGTCGATGGTGCCTTTTTCCAGCGCCTGGTAGATCTCGCCACCGGGGATGTTTTGCGGCACGCCGCCCATCTTGGTCAGCACCTTGCCGGCAAAACCGCCAATGCGCATCTTGAGACCCTTGATATCCTCGGCGCTCTTGATTTCCTTGCGGTACCAGCCACCCATCTGGGCGCCGGTGTTGCCGCCGGGGAAGTTCACGATGTTGTACTGGTCGTAGAACTCGCGTGTCAGCTTCATGCCGTTGCCGTCGTACATCCAGGCGGTCAGCTGGCGGCTGTTGAGACCAAACGGAATGGCGCAGTCCAGCGCAAACGCTTCGTTCTTGCCGAAGAAGTAATAAGGGGCCGTGTGGGCCATTTCCACGGTGCCTTGCTGCACGCCGTCCACCACGCCGAACGCGGGCATCAATTCACCACCGGCATGCACCGAAATGGTGAATTTGCCGCCGGACATGACGTTCACTTTTTCAGCGAAGACTTCGGCCGCGCCGTAAATGGTGTCCAGCGCCTTGGGGAAGCTGGAAGCCAGACGCCAGCGAATGGCGGCTTGAGCGTGCACGGCAGGTGCAGCGCCAGCGGCCAGCACACCAGCGATGCCAGCGTTTTTGATTAGGGAACGACGATCCATGTGTTTCAACTCCATGTTGGTTTTTTCCATCCAGTTCAAACCTTGTGTGCTTGAGGCTGGTTCATACGAGGCACCGCCATTGTAGGGACTGCAGAGAGCACTTCCTTGTCGGGTTTTCCCTTGAGCGTACTTCTACTACTTACCAAAAACCATAGCATCCACATTTGGAGTGGCGCGGATTCGCAGGCGTGTGAATTGTGTTGTGACCTGGTTTGAAAAAGATTCAACCCAATGGAATGGCACGTGGTGAGGCGCACACTGTCAGGTGGCCACTTTCAGAACGGGGGCACCGGCCACCAGATCTGCCGAAAAACGCTTGCGCACCGCGTGCTCTATACCCTTCGCATCCAGCCCTTCTTGCGCAAGGAGCTGGCCGTGCTCGCCATGCTCGATGAACGCGTCTGGCAGCCCAAGCTGGAGCACAGGCAAATTCAGGCCTTCGGTCTGAATTGCCTCCAGGACCGCACTGCCGGCCCCGCCCATGATGCTGCCCTCTTCCACCGTCACCAGCGCACTGTGCGACCGGGCCAACTCGCGCAGCACATCGAGGTCCAGCGGCTTCACCCAACGCATGTCGGCCACCGTGGCGCCCAGGCGCTCGGCGGCCTCCAGGGCCGGGTGCAACAGGGTCCCGAAGGCGAGAATCGCCACACCGCTGCCATGGCGGCGAATTTCGGCCTTGCCAAACGGCAGGCCATCCAGCCCCGCAGGGATGGCAGCGCCCACGCCCGCACCGCGTGGATAGCGCACAGCGACCGGGTGGTCCTGCTGGTAGGCCGTTGACAACAGCTGGCGGCACTCTGCTTCGTCTGAGGGACAAGCCAGCGACATATTGGGAATGCAGCGCAGGAAAGCAATGTCGTAAGCGCCAGCGTGTGTCGCGCCGTCCGCGCCGACGAGGCCGGCCCGATCCAGTGCGAACACCACCGGCAGATTCTGCAGAGCCACATCGTGGATGAGCTGGTCGTAGGCCCGCTGCAGGAACGTTGAATAAATGGCGACCACGGGCTTGAGCCCTTCACAGGCCATGCCGGCCGCAAACGTGACGGCGTGTTGCTCGGCAATGCCGACATCAAAGTAGCGCGCGGGAAACTGGCGCTCAAAGGACACCATGCCCGAGCCTTCGCGCATGGCGGGTGTGATGCCGAT
>JBFHEQ010000367.1:0-3965 GCA_041584075.1 Hydrogenophaga sp. | reverse complement strand
GGCATCAAACGTGACGCGCACCGTGACGCCGTCGCTTCCGGACAGAAACTCGACCAGCGCCTGCCGGTCGCCAAAGGCGTAGCCGATCAGTGCATTGGGAACGATCCGTGTGTAGGTGCCGGCAAAATCAAATCCGACGCTGCCGTCTTTGGCTTCCATGCGCGAAGAAAACGCGCCGCCCTCGCGCAGGTCCACGGTGGCATGGGTTGTTTGCCAGTCGTCGGAGGCGGCGTTCCACTGCTGGATGTCGCCGGGCGTTGTGTAGGCCCGCCAGACCTCGGCGACGGGCGCGTGGACGCTGGTTTCTACGGAGATCTTCACAGCGGGGCTCCTTTCGGGAAAGCACCGGCAGGTGCTGGGGTGAATGAACCTGAACCGTCTGGCCTCAGGGGCCGGTCACGCCAAAGGTCCCATCATGCTGTTGCGGTTGCCCTCGGTGTCGACAAACGACACATAGCGCCCCACGCCAGGTATCTCCATGGGCTCGCCCATCACCTCGCCGCCGGCAGCCGTCACCCGGGCCATCGCAGCCTCGACGTCGTCCACGTCGATCACCACAGACGGGTATTGCATGGGCCAGTCGTCCTTGAAAGGAAACAGGCCACCGTTGATGGCCCCCAGGGCCGGCTCGGGCGGCATGTTGGGGCGCTCTCCCGGGAGGGCCGTGGTGACCAGCAAATAGTCGCCCATTTCAGGGCCCATTTTTTGATGGGTCCAGCCAAAGGCCTCCGCATAAAAACGGGCGGCACGATCGCGGTCCTTGTAGGGCATTTCAAAGTGCATCACGGCACACATGGGCACGTTGGACATGGCGGTTTCTCCTGAGAAGGTTCAACGGTTGGCAAAGGCGCGGTCGAGCGGACACGAGGTGGGCTTGCCGGGCGGCACATCGTCGCCCCAGCACGCCACCACCCGCGTGGCGCCGTGTTCCCGAAACAACGCTGCCGCCTCGCGCGCAAAGCGCACACAGGTGTCCTTGCTGGCCAGCGCCACGGGCGCCGCAAATCCGTCGATGTATTCCATGCGATTTTCCTGTTGGGTTTATGCCGTGGGGCAAACGCCTGCGGCTATCCACAACGACCTCGAGGTCGGTTCACAAGCACGACGAAACAGCCTGCGCGAATTCGACAGCCTCAGCCCTGGGGAAAACCCTGATCAGCCCAGACCGTCCTCGTAGCAGGGCGCCAGGGCACGCACCTCGACCGTGGCCCACTCGGCAGCGGGGCAACGCTGGGCCCAGGCGATGGCTTCGTCGCGGTCCACGTCTTGCAGCAGGAAAAACCCGCCAATCATTTCCTTGGCTTCGGCAAAAGGCCCATCGCGCAAAGCTGGCTGACCGTTGGCCCGGCTCACCCGCACGGCGCCGGCCGTCGAGGCGAGGGACTCCACCGCTTGCAGCTTGCCGGCTGCGGCCAGCGCCTCACCAAAGCGCTGCATCTGCGCGTAGGCTTCGCGGCCCTGCGCTTCGTCGCGGGTGGCCCGCTGTCCCACCGGCTCCACGATCAACAACATGTACGACATGGTCTTGGCCTCAATATCCATCGATCAGCCCATCCTACGTCAAGGCTGGGCAGGTGTTGGCGTGCGCTTCATCCAAACCCGCCGACAATGCAGGCATGGATCTCCTCATTCCCTTCCTGTTTTTCGCCTTCGGTGCCTTTGTGATCAAAAACGCCGAACAGCGCCAGCGCATTGCCTGGCTGGGTGCCATTCTGGGACCCATCAAGCTGGAAAAGAGCATGGAAACCCTCGCCACGGGGTACATGCGCGCCCTCGCCGAGGACGACCCCGAACGCAGCGATCCCATCTGGCGCATGCTGGAGGGCACAGAAACCACACTGGTCCAGCAACTCGACCGCCTGGCCCGGGACGGCCAGAGCCTGGCACCGGCACAGGCGCGCATCAGCCGCTGGTCCATGGCCTTGCCCATGGCCACCCGACTGTTTCCCGATGCCAGCTTCGACCTCCGCGAAGCCTTGCGCGTGCACGCCGCAGGCTTTGCGGAAGGCGTGGCCAATGCCGAAGGCCTTTCACGCAAGCAGCAGGCCCGGCGCCTGCTGGCCGAGATGTTCTTGTTCCAGCACACCTGCCACTGGTACTGCCGCTCCAAGTCGGTGGCATCGGCGCGTCTCATGATGCGCCACCAGACCACCTACGAACAGGCCCTGGCGCTGGTATCACCGTCCACACGCCGGGCATTTGAAGCCTTGCTCAAGGCTTGAGCCAGCCAGCCAACCAGCCGGCCGTCTGCGCCGTCAGACTTTGGAAAAATCGGGTTTGCGGCGCTCCATGAACGCCCCGAAGGCCTCGCGTGCGGCCGGCTCGCGCAACATGCGACCAAAGCTCTGCCCTTCATCGGCCATCACCGCCATCACCTGCTGGCTCTGGCCCTGCTTCATCAGGCGCTTGGTTTCCACCAGCGATGACAGGGGTTTGGCCGCCAGGCGGCGCGCCACGGTCTGGGCAAAACCAGCCACTTCGGTCGGCGGCAACACCCGGTTGACCAGCCCCACTTCCAGAGCGGCCTCGGCCATGAAGGGCTCACCCAGCAACAGAGCCTCGGCCGCGCGGTGGTAGCCCATCATCTGCGGCACCAGCAAGCTGGACGAGAATTCCGGGCACAGGCCCAGGTTGACGAAGGGCATCGAGAAGGCCGCGTTGTCACCGGCATAGACCAGATCACAATGCAGCAGCATGGTGGTGCCAATGCCCACCGCCGGTCCACACACCGCCGCCAGCACAGGCTTGGAGAAGCCGACCAGTGCGCGCATGAAGCGGTACACCGGAGACTCGTCGGTGGCCGGCGGCTGGTTGAGGAAATCGCCAATGTCGTTGCCGGCACTGAACACCGCCTCATGGCCCTGGAACACAACACATCGCACGGCATCGTCGGTCTGGGCAGCCTCGAGGGCATCGGCCAGGCTGGCGTACATGGCTGCCGTGATGGAATTCTTCTTGTCCGGGCGGTTGAAGGTCAGGGTGGTGATGCCGGCTTCGGCGTGCACGAGGATGTCGTTGCTCATCGGGAATGGGCTTTCTGCGTTGTGGATCTGGGCAGCGGCGTGAGACCGGCCACGGGAACCCCCGGGCTTGAACCGCTATGAAGGCCGCCAAGGTAACAGAATCCCACCGCGCTGTCAGCGACCGCCAGGCCAATGCGGGACAGTCGAGGGCCCGGTTGAAAACCGCAGACGGCCCTGAGCGCCGCCCCCTGTCCCAGAAGCACCTGTTCGCATCTGCGCGGCGCCCACCGTGCCTTGCAGACCCGAGCCATGCGTTTGGTCGCACACCCAGGGATACGGGGAGGTAACTGGCTCTAAACTGGCGTCCTGCCGACGCCGGCCGCTGGCCACCAGCCCCGGCCCCCTCCCTTTCCCACGCAAGCCATGTTCCTCTCCTGCCCGCACGTTGGACCCCTCAGCCCACTACGCCTGGGGCGCCTCGCCACCTGGTTGCTGCTGGGGGCCGCAGCCTGGTGCCTGTCCGGGCTGGTGCTGGCGGCCAGCCCGACGGCTGCTGTGTCTGGTGCGGCATCGCCCTCCGCGGCCTCACCCGGGCCAGAGACGCCTCGGCCACGGATCGGACTGGTGTTGTCGGGCGGCGGTGCACGGGGTTTTGCGCACGTGGGCGTGCTCAAGGCGCTGGAAGAGGCCCGGGTTCCGGTGGACTTCATCGTGGGCACCTCCATGGGCGCCATCATCGGCGGCCTGTACGCCAGCGGCATGAACGCCGACGAGCTGGAACGCGAACTGGTCGCCGTGGACTGGGGCGACCTGTTCGACCGGCGAGATCCCCGGCAGTTGCTGTCGCAGCGCCGCAAGGAAGAAGACTTTGAATTCGCGCCCATGTTGCAGCTGGGCTTTCGCAACGGCGAATTCCGGTTGCCGTCCGGTGCCGTGTCTTCACGCTCGCTGGAGATGCTGCTGCGCCGCTACACGCTCACCACGCGCCATCTGGCCACCTTC
>JBFHEQ010000366.1:0-3975 GCA_041584075.1 Hydrogenophaga sp. | reverse complement strand
TTCGTGCAGCGTCGCCACGGCGCGCGCGGGCAGGGCGGCGGGCAGCGAGTGGGAGAACAGGGCTTCGAACAGGCTGAGCTTGTACTGGGTGGCAAAGTTGCCGAGTTGCTGCAGCGTGGTGTGGCCGATGCCGCGCTTGGGTGTGGTGGCCGCGCGCATGAAGGCCGGGTCGTCGTTGTTGTTGACCAGCACACGCAGCCAGGCGCAGAGGTCGCGGATTTCGGCTTTGTCGAAAAAGCTCTGGCCGCCCGACACCTTGTAGGGAATCTGGGCGCGGCGAAGGGCTTGTTCAAACGGGCGCGCCATGTGGTTGGCGCGGTAGAGGATGGCGAAGTGGCGCCACTCCTTGAAAGTCGACTCGGCCTTGAGGCTGAGGATGCGGGCCACGGCGCGGTCGGCCTCGTGGTCTTCGCTTTCCGCCTCGACCACACGCACCGGCTCACCCTCGCCCAGATCGCTCCACAGCGTTTTGGGGAACATCTTGGGGTTGAGGCCGATCACGTTGTTGGCCGCGCGCAGGATGGCGCTGGTGGAGCGGTAGTTTTGCTCCAGCTTGATGATCTTCAGCTCGGGAAAATCCTGGGGCAGCTTTTGCAGGTTGTCCAGCGTGGCGCCGCGCCAGCCGTAGATGGACTGGTCGTCGTCGCCCACGGCGGTGAAGCGCGCGCGTTCACCCACCAGCAGCTTGAGCAGGTCGTACTGGGTGGCGTTGGTGTCCTGGTATTCGTCGACCAGCACATGCCCCATTTTCTGTTGCCAGCGTTCGCGCACCTCGGGGTGGTCGCGCAGCAGCTTGAGCGGCAGGCTGATGAGGTCGTCGAAATCCACGCTTTGGTAGGCGGTCAGGCGCTCTTCGTAGCGCGCCATGATGGTGGCGGCGACGCGCTCATCATCGTCTTTGGCTTGCAGCAGCGACTGGGCCGAATTGAGGCCCGCGCCTTTCCAGCTGCTGATGGTCCATTGCCATCCGCGCGCCTGCTTGGTGTCGGTGGTGCCACCACAATCCTTGAGCAGACTCGTGATGTCGTCGGTGTCGAGGATGCTGAAGTTCTTCTTCAGACCCAGGGCTTCGCCGTCTTCGCGCAGCAGCTTCACGCCCAGCGCGTGGAAAGTGCAGATCAGGACCTTGCGCGCGTCACGCCCGATCAGGTGCTGCGTGCGCTCTCGCATCTCGGCGGCAGCCTTGTTGGTGAAGGTGATGGCGGCGATGCGGTCGGCGGGCAGACCGGCACCGATGAGGCGGCCAATCTTGTGGGTGATGACCCGGGTTTTGCCCGACCCTGCGCCGGCGAGCACCAGGCAGGGACCGCCCAGGTGGTTCACGGCTTCTTGTTGGGCGAGGTTCATTCCGGCGGACATCTGAGGCGAAGGGGGGGATTTGAAAAAGATGGGGCGCGGCTTCACTGGCAGCGGCCAGGGCGCGATCAAAGGATCATACCGAGCACCCATTGGCCACCGGACATCGGCTGCAGGTGCAACGCACCGGTGAAACCTGTAACGGTGTGTCAAAACCGACTGCTTTCGGGCTCTTTTTGCGCCCTGGCGAAGTTCTGCGCTTGATTTTTCGCATGTGACCGTCGCGTCCTGTTGCCTAGAGTGATTCCGACGCGGCGCTGTTGCCGCAGCAAAGGACAAACGATGCAGAGAAAACTGTTTCTCCAGTGGGCCGGGCTGGCCGTTGGTGGCGTGCTTGTGGGTGCGGGACTGACCGGTTGTGGCGGTGGCGAAGGCGATGACGAGTCCATCGAAAAAGCCAGGAACGGCCGCGGCGCAACGACCACTGCCGAAGGTCTTTCCGAGGAAGAGGTCGCAGGCCTCTATTACCTGCGCGAAGAAGAGAAGCTCGCACACGACGTGTATGTGGCCCTTCATGAGCGCTGGGGCAACAAGGTGTTCAGCAACATCGCCGAGAGCGAAGCACAGCACACCGAGGCGGTGCGCCTGCGGATTCTGGCCCACGGTCTGGTCGATCCCGCAGCGAACACGCCGCCGGGCGTGTTCGTCAATGCCGAATTGCAGGCGCTCTATGCCTCGCTGGTGAGGCAGGGACAAGCGAGCCTGATCGCTGCGCTGGAGGTGGGTTGCCTGATCGAAGAAAAAGACATCCAGGATTTGGCCGACCGGCGGGCGCAGGCGCAGGACGAACCTGACATTGTGAAGGTCTACGACAACCTGTTGTGTGGGTCGCGGAACCACCTGCGCGCGTTCAACCAGCAACTGGTGGCCAACGGCGGCAGCTACACCGCCCAGGTGATTTCCCAAGCAGAGTGGAACGACATTGCAAGCTCGCCGCAGGAGCGTTGCGGGGGCTGAGTCTCGTTGTGGTCAACGGCGGCGCTTGAGTCCTGAGACAATGCGCCACCGTGCTCAACGTTCTGCTCATCACTTTTCCTTTCTTCGCCTTGGTGCTCGCGGGCTATGTCGCCGCGCGGCGGGGCATGTTGCCGCTGGCGGCGATTCCGGGGTTGAACGGCTTTGTGCTGTTTTTTGCCCTGCCGGCCATGCTGTACCGTTTCGGCTCGACCACGCCGATCGCACAGCTGCTCGATTTTTCGGTGGCGGGTGTGTATCTGGTGTGCGGCTTGATCATGGTGGCGTTTGCCATTGTGTGGAGTCTCAATGAACGCATCCGCTGGAACGATGCCTCGCTGGGTGCGCTGGTGGCGGCCTTTCCCAATACCGGCTTCATGGGCGTGCCGCTGCTGGCGGCTTTGCTGGGCCCTCAGACCGCGGGCCCTGTGATCGTGCTGATCGTGGTGGACATGGTGATCACCAGCTCGCTGTGTGTGGCGCTGTCGCAGTTGGACGGCGAGCCGGGTGAGAGTGGGAGCCACGCCATGATGGTGGCCGGGCGCAAGGCGCTGCGCGGGGTGGTGGGCAACCCCATGCCCTGGGCGATTCTGCTGGGTGGGGTGGCCTCGGCCCTGTCGTTCAAGCTGCCGGGGCCGGTGGAGCAAACCGTGTGGCTGCTGGCCGATGCCGCTTCGCCGGTGGCACTGTTCACCATTGGCGCGGTGCTGGCCCGTTCCCAGATCCAGGCCAACCACCCCATGCCGTTGTCGGATTTTCTGCCGGTGTCGCTGATGAAGCTGGTGTTGCACCCGTTGCTGGTGCTGGCGGTGGGCACGGCGGCGATACAACTGGGCGTGCCCCTGGATCCGTTTGCGCTGACCGTGATGGTGCTGGTGTCGGCCTTGCCCAGCGCCAGCAATGTGTCGCTGCTGGCCGAGCGGCTCGGAGCCGACAACGGGCGCATAGCGCGGATCATCCTGGTCACCACGGCGGCGGCCTTTCTCAGCTTTTCGGGCGCGGTGGCCCTGCTGACCTGATCGTTTTCGCTTCGCAGGACGGCCCGCCGCAGACGGGGCGTCATAGCTTCCGTCTATTTCATAGATTTAATCTAATGAATTTACGTGTGAATAGATAATTTCTAAGATAGAACATCTTTCAACAAAACCACTCGAAGGGATGTCACCATGAATTCTCTCGCCTCCCCATTGTCCGGCGCCTGGCTTGAGCGCCTGGCGGCCCTGGCTGCTGCGTCCTGAACCTATTCGCCCTTCCGCTTCCGCTTCCGATCCTGTCCGACCACTTTCCAAAGGAGACCAACATGAGCAACCCAACTTCCAACGCCGGCCAATGTCCCGTGATGCACGGAGCCCGCTCCACACACGGCACCCGGTCCAATGCCGACTGGTGGCCGAACCAGCTCAACCTCGGCATCCTGCACCAGCATGCGCCAGCGTCCAATCCGATGGACGCCGACTTTGACTACGCCGAAGCCTTCAAACAGGTCGACTTCGCCGCGCTCAAGAAAGACGTCGCCGCGCTGATGACCGATTCGCAAGACTGGTGGCCGGCCGACTGGGGTCACTACGGCGGCCTGTTCATCCGCATGGCCTGGCACAGCGCCGGCACCTACCGCACCGCCGATGGCCGCGGCGGCGCCAGCACCGGCAACCAGCGCTTCGCCCC
>JBFHEQ010000365.1:0-3989 GCA_041584075.1 Hydrogenophaga sp. | reverse complement strand
CGTTGTCAAATGCGTTCATACACTGTCTTTCCGCGCAAGGCGAAGAGGCTGCGCGCATCGCTGAAGTTCTCGGCGTGACCGACAAACAGCATGCCGCCCGGCTTCATCACACGGTGAATGCGTTCGAGCACCTGTCGCTGTGTGGCCGCGTCGAAATAGATCATGACGTTGCGGCAGAACACCACGTCGAATGGCTCCCGAAACGGGAGGTCCTGGATCAGGTTGACCGTCTGGAAGGCCATGTGTTTCTGCAGTTCGGGCCGGACCCGGATCAAACCCGCGTTGCTGGCTGTCCCGCGCATGAAGAAGCGCTGCAGGCGCTCGGCGCTGAGTCCCTTGATGCCGTCCGCCTTGTAGACACCCCGGGAAGCTTTGGCCAGCACCTGCGTGTCGATATCGCTGTTGTCCAGCTGAAACTGCCCCTGCGGACCCAGGGCTTCTGTCGCGGTCATGGCGATGGAATAGGGTTCTTCTCCGGTGGAGGCGGCCGAGCACCAGATGCGCCAGTTCCTGTTGCGGTCGGCGCGCAGGTGGGCGTCAAGCTCGGTGAAGTGGTGCTGTTCGCGAAAGAATGCGGTGAGGTTGGTGGTCAGTGCGTTGATGAAATCCTGCCATTCGGCCCCGTCGTGCTGCTCCAGCCAGTCCAGGTAACTTTTGAAGCTGCTGTGGCCGGTGTCGCGCAGGCGCCGGGAGACCCGGCTGTACACCATGGCGTGTTTGCCTTCGTGCAGGTTGATGCCGGCCTTCTGGTAGATGAGCGCCTTGATGCGTTTGAAGTCTGCATCGGACCAGAGGAACTCGCGCCCCTGGGCAAGAGGCCCGTCTTCCGAGGCGGGCGTCTGGAATGACGCAGGCACAGGGCGCTCAGCGCTGCGGGGGGTGAGCAACATCAGGAAGACCTTTGATGAGGGGGCGGTAGCGTCACACGTCTCAATGGCGCGAGCGACGCACCAGACCCGAGGTGTCGAGAATCAAGGCAACCTTGCCGTCGCCCAGAATGGTCGCTCCCGACACATTGGGTACCCGGCGGTAGTTGGATTCCAGGTTCTTGATCACCACCTGCTGCTGGCCCAGCAGTTCGTCGACCATGAGCGCCACGCGCGCTCCGTCTGCTTCTACAACCACCATGATGGGGCTGGTCGCATTGAACTCAAAGCGGGGCACGTTGAACACCCGTTCGAGTTCGATCACCGGCATGTATTCGTCGCGCACCTTCACCAGCTGGGCCCCCTGGGCCACGGTGTTGATGTCGTTGGGTTTGATCTGGAAGGACTCGATCACGGAGGCCAGTGGCAGGATGTACACCTCGTCGCTCACCCGAACGCTCATGCCGTCCATGATGGCCAGGGTCAGCGGCAGGCGCACCTTGACGCTCATGCCATAGCCTTCGGCCGAGTCGATTTCGACCGTGCCGCCCAGCGAGGCGATGTTCTTTTTGACCACGTCCATGCCCACGCCGCGCCCGGAGACGTCGGTGACCACTTCGGCCGTGGAGAAGCCCGGCGCCATGATCAGGTTCCAGACCTCGTTGTCACTCAGGGTGTCGGGGGCGTCAATGCCCTTTTCGCGGGCTTTGCTCAGCAGTTTCTCGCGGGACAGGCCCTTGCCGTCATCGCGCACCTCGATCAGGATGGAGCCGCCCTGGTGGCTGGCGGACAGGGTGATGGTGCCTTGTTCGGCTTTGCCTTTGGCGCGCCGTTCTTCGGGCAGCTCCAGGCCGTGATCGCAGCTGTTGCGGATCAGGTGGGTCAGTGGATCGGTGATTTTTTCCACCAGACCTTTGTCCAGCTCGGTGGCTTCACCGTGGGTGACGAGCTCCACTTTTTTGCCCAGCTTGCCAGCCAGATCGCGCAGCATGCGTGGGAAGCGGTTGAAGACGACCGACATGGGGATCATGCGGATGGACATCACGGCCTCTTGCAGGTCGCGGGTGTTGCGGTCGAGATCGGCCAGCCCGGCCAGAAGGGGCTGGTTCACCGCGGCGTCGAGTTCGCGGCTTTTCTGGGCCAGCATGGCCTGGGTGATCACCAGTTCACCCACCAGGTTGATGAGTTGATCGACCTTGCTGACCGACACGCGCAGCGTGCTGGATTCCATCTGGGCTGCGCTGCTGGCGGATCTGGCCTCAGCCTTTGCAGGGGGTTTGGGCGCTGCGTGTCCATCGATGGGCGCCGCAGCCGCATGGACTGAAACCGGGGTCGATGCGGGGGCCGGAGCGCCAGGGGCGTCATCGAAGAAGCCGAAATCCTTGGTGTCGGTGTTGACAGCACCTGTGAGCGGGGCTTGCGCAGGCTTTGCCGCCGCCGGATCGTTGGCGGGTGTGGCGTCTGGGCCCGAAGCCATGTCCACGATGTGAATGAGTTCCTTGCTGACGTGGAACGTGAAGAGGTCCATCAGGTCCGTGTCACTGGCGGTGGTTTGGGCCCGGTACACGCGCTTGGAGGCCTGGTCGCAAGGCAGGGGTTCAATGGTGCCCAGGCCGGTGATGTCGCGAAACAGCTCGGCGATGCTGTCGGCTTCCGAAGGGTCTTCCATGGGACCCACATGGATCTCCAGTACCCGTGTGCCCTGGGACTGTGGCGCCGCAGCAGCCGGTGCAGGCGCAACCACGGGCGCTGCGATCGGGGCTGGCGGTGCAACCGGCGAAGGCGCTGTTGCTTCCCCCGCGGCCAGTTCGCTGATGCGCTGGACGAGATTGGCGGTGGCGGGTGGCTCGACGGCCTTGCCCTGGTGGCGCGCCAGGAGGGAGCGCAAGGCATCCGATGATTCCAGCAGCACATCGACCATGGGTGCGGTTGGCTGCAGTTCGTGCCGGCGCAGCTTGTCGAGCAGTGACTCCATCTGATGGGTCAGCTCGGCCACGTCCGCAAAACCAAAGGTGGCCGCGCCTCCCTTGATCGAGTGGGCGCAACGGAAGATCGCATTGAGTTCCTCGTCGTCGGCGTTCTCCAGGTCCAGCTGAAGCAGCATCTGCTCCATCTGGTCCAGGTTTTCACCCGCCTCTTCGAAGAAAATTTCGTAGAACTGCGTCAGGTCGAAATTGCCGCTGGAAGACGGGCTTTCGTTCATCATTTCAGCCATATGGGCTCCTGGATTCGGGCATGCCTGGTCGGCTCAGCGGATGACTTTCTGGATCACTTCGATGAGGCGACCCGGATCAAAGGGCTTGACCAGCCAACCGGTGGCGCCTGCGCTGCGTCCGGCCTGCTTCATTTCATCGCCCGACTCGGTGGTCAGGATCAGAATGGGCGTGGTTTTGAACTTGGGGTTTTCGCGCAGCTTGCGCGTCAGGCCCAGGCCGTCGAGACGTGGCATGTTCTGATCGGTCAGGACCAGATCAATGGCGTGGTGCTGGGCCTTTTCGTAGGCGTCCTGGCCGTCCACCGCTTCGATGACGTGGTAACCAGCCCCGGTGAGGGTGAATGCCACCATTTTTCGCATGGAGGCCGAATCGTCAACGGCAAGAATCGATTGCATGAAGTACTCCGAAAGTCATGTTTCTATCGGCCCGTTCGGGCCAATCTTGAATGGGGCTAGAACAGGTCGATGGAGCCCGCATCCATCTCGCTCTGTGTGACGGGACTTGGCCGGTTGGGCATCGGGTCAAGCTCCAGGGGAATCTCGTCTTCATCCGCTTCCATGGCGCTGTCGGCCAGTCTCCAGGCGCAGGCCTGAAGCACTTTGCCGGTGTGTGCGATGAGCTGGGTGGACATGTCGTGGAACTGCAGCTCGGTCACCGCCTGGTGCAGCTGGTTCCGGATGGGCTGCAGGCGGTGGGTGTCCGTGTCGGCCAACTGGGCCAACGCCAGGTTGGCTGTTCCGAAACGTTCAAGCAGGTTGCTGGTGGCATGATCCAGAAGTCCCTCGAGGCGCTGGAGATCGGTCATGGCCATCATCAACGCATCCTGGAGGTCCGCCACCAGGCTGACCGACAGGGACAGCATGGGCAAATCCTGTGGGGGCGGAGAGGTTGTTGTTCCCGGAACCTG
>JBFHEQ010000364.1:0-3997 GCA_041584075.1 Hydrogenophaga sp. | reverse complement strand
CGTCGCTCAACACGGCCACACCCTCGTGCAATGAGGCCAGTGGTGTTTTCAGCTCGTGTGAGACATGACGCAAAAAGCGCGCCTTGTCATCGTCGAGCTCGGTCAGGCGGAGGCGCAGCCATTCGAGTTGCTGGCTGACCCGGCGCACATCGCTGGGACCTGTGACGTGGATGGGTCGGTCGAGCCGATTCTGGCCCAGACCCACGATGGCTTGCTCCAGTCGCTTGAACGGACGTGCCAGCCACACGCCA
The DNA here is from genome assembly GCA_041584075.1 of Hydrogenophaga sp. Classification (GTDB taxonomy): domain Bacteria; phylum Pseudomonadota; class Gammaproteobacteria; order Burkholderiales; family Burkholderiaceae_C; genus Hydrogenophaga. The sequence continues at coordinate 3,746 of JBFHEQ010000364.1, read as the reverse complement.
AACGCCAACGCCATCAGCGCAGCAATCAGAATCGAACCCGTGACCTGCTGTGTCAATTGTTCGCGGCTGCGGCTCAAGCTCGTTTGCAGGGCTTCGTTGCGCCGCGAGATGATGGCTTGAACATCTTGAGCCAGCGCCTCGTTGTGGCCGTTGAGGGCACGGAAGGCACTCGCCACCGCTTGTTCCCGGTCCAGCGCGGTTTCGGGATCGCCATCGAGCAGCACAGTGATGGCTTGCAACTGGTCTCGCCACGCCTGGATGCGCTGCGGGGTGACTTCATTGTCCTGCAGGCGTGCAACGATGTTGCTGGCTTGTTCGGCCGTGTCGTCGAAGTTGGCCCGCAGCACCGTGTCGCGCAGCACCAGCGACTGGCGCGCACTGCGCTCCATGTTCTCGCTGCGTTCCCGCAGCGACTGCGCATCGCTGGACAGTTCGATTGCCAGGCTCGCACCCGCGCTGGACTGCGCCATCAGCCGTTCCAGTGAAAACAGCGCACGCACCGCCACCGTGCCCAATAGCGCGCCAATCAGCAGGAAGGCGACGAGCAGCAGCTGGGGATACGAAAATGGAGAGGCTTTCAAGCTAGCGCGTCGGCGGCGATGACGACCTCACCACGAAGCGAGTGTGCCGCCGTTTCGGTGATGCGCACGTCGATCATTTGACCCACCAGCCGGGCGCCGTTGGGACCGCCATGGAAATTCACCACGCGGTTGCATTCGGTGCGGCCCATGAATTCTGGCGCCTCGGGTGTGGACTTGCGTGAAGGGCCTTCAACCAGAATGCGCTGCACCGTGTCCTGGCGGCTGGCGCTGATGCGCGCCACATTGGCCTCGATCGTGGCCTGCAGGTGCTGCAGGCGCTTGAGCTTCACCGCGTGCGATGTGTCGTCGGGCAAGTTGGCCGCCGGCGTGCCGGGGCGGGGGCTGAAGATAAATGAGAAACTGATGTCGAAACCCACGTCGTCGATCAGTTTCATCATCTTGCCGAAGTCTTCTTCGGTTTCGCCAGGGAAGCCCACGATGAAGTCGCTGCTCATGGGCAGATCGGGCCGGATGGCGCGCAGTTTGCGCACCGTGCTCTTGTATTCCATAGCGGTATAGCCGCGCTTCATGGCCATCAGGATGCGGTCACTGCCGTGTTGCACCGGCAGGTGCAGGTGGCTCACCAGCTTGGGCAGTTTGGCGTAGGCCTCGATCAGGCGCGGGGTGAATTCGTTGGGGTGGCTGGTGGTGTAGCGGATGCGCTCGATACCCGGGATGTCGGACACGTATTCCAGCAACAAAGCGAAGTCGGCGATCTCGCCGCTGTCACCCATGGGGCCCCGGTACGCGTTGACGTTTTGACCCAGCAGGTTGACTTCCCGCACGCCCTGGTCGGCCAGTCCGGCGATTTCCACCAGCACGTCGTCAAACGGACGGCTCACTTCTTCGCCGCGCGTGTAGGGCACCACGCAATAGCTGCAGTACTTGGAGCAGCCTTCCATGATGGACACGAAAGCGCTGGCGCCTTCCACGCGCGCCGGAGGCAGGTGGTCGAACTTCTCGATTTCCGGGAAGCTGATGTCCACCTGGGGCTTGGACAGCTTGGCGCGGGCGTTCAGCATCTCGGGCAGGCGGTGCAGGGTCTGCGGGCCGAACACCACGTCCACATAGGGTGCGCGTTTGATGATCTCCGCGCCTTCCTGGCTGGCCACGCAGCCGCCCACGCCGATCAGCACACCCTTTTTCTTCAGGTGCTGTACTCGACCGAGGTCAGAGAAAACCTTCTCTTGTGCCTTCTCGCGCACGGAGCAGGTGTTGAACAGGATCAGGTCGGCCTCGTCCACGTCTTTTGTGGGCTCATAGCCCTGGGCGGCGCCCAGTACGTCGGCCATTTTGTCCGAGTCGTACTCGTTCATCTGGCAGCCGAAGGTTTTGATAAAGACTTTTTTGCTCATGGTCTTGGCGGTGAAATGGAAAAGGGACGCAGGCCCGGGCAAGGCATGGCTTCTGCAGGCGGTGCGAAAAAAGGGCGACCGGTGGCGGGCGTGTGCCCGGAAGGTCTGCGGCGGGGGGCCGCTGGTGTCGGCTCAGTTGCTGAGGTCGGCAGCGCGCGGTCGTTCTTCAGCAGCCTCTGTCTCGGTGAGGATCCAGACGTCGTGTACCTGGCCGTCGGGCGCCAATGTGTAATTGACAGTCAACTCCTGGCCGACCGCCTGGCCCGAAAGGACCAGCAGGTTGTTGGTGCCGCGGATGCGCGAACCTGGCGAGAGGCGGGCCGCTGCCCCATCCAGGGTGATCATGGGGGGTTGAACGACCACCAGGGTGCCTCGCAAGGCAGTGGCCGGAAACATGCGGTGCAAGGTCTGAGCCTGGGCGGCAGGCCACAGCGAGAGGGCGCTCAGGGTCAGGGCGGCCAGTGTGATGCGTCGAAGGCGTTGACCGGCGGTCGGGCAGCGGTTCATGGTATGTATCCAGAGGCTGAAGAAAGAGGGGCCGAAGCAGGCAGTTCGGACGCCAGGAGGGTGGAATTGTCGCACGGGAGCTGTCGGGATGGGGTGTCTGGGTCCTGCTGACGCGGTCGTGTGTGATTCAAACACGCCACCCGCCGAAAAGGATGCAGCCGAATGGCCGGTGGCCAGCCCTTCACAATGGTGGTTTTCACGCGAACACGGAGACACCATGGCCCGCCTGCAGCCTTTGCCGCCCGAGACCACACCCGAGCTGAAACCCCATTTCGATTTTTTCCTCGGCACCCTGGGGTTCACGCCCAACAGCGTGTTGACCATGCAACGAAAACCCAAACTGGCCCAGGCGCTGGCCGTGATGAACGCGGCGGTGATGGACCCCGAGGGAGAGGTGGATTTGGGCTTCCGGCGCCTGATCGGGCATGTGGTGAGCAAGGCTTCGGGCTGCCTGTACTGCCAGGCGCACACCTTGCTGGGCGCGAAGAACTTCGGTGTGAGCGAAGCCAAGCTCGCCGATGTCTGGACCTATGCCAGCAGCCCGCTCTACAGCGAGCGCGAGCGGTTGGCCATGGACTTTGCGCTGGCCGCTGGCTCGCAGCCCAATGCCGTGACCGACGAGCAGTTCGCCGAGTTGCAGCAGCACTGGAGCGACGGTGAAATCGTGGAGCTGCTGGGGGTGGTGGCCATGTTTGCCTTCCTCAACCGCTGGAACGACACCATGGCCACGCCCCTGGAATCGGTGCCCGAGCAAGTGGCTTCGGCAGCGCTGGGCGGGCAGGGCTGGGCGCCCGGCAAACACGGCGCTTGAAGCCGATCGAAGGCGCTTCGGGTTTTACTTCCAGCGGATGGGCTCGATGTCCACACTGCCCAGCGCGCTGGACAGCGTGATGGAGCCTTCCTGGATCGTCGCCTGCAGCTGCATGCTGCGCTCGGCCAGGGCGGCCAGGGCAGGGGCGGCCTCGGTGGGCAGGCGCCAGGCCTGGAGCTTGTCGAGCCGGCTCAGTTTGGTTTCGATGCCGCGCCACCACACATCGGCTGCCGAACCAAAGGCGTAGACGAACACGGCGTCTGCCTTGCTGCAGGCTTTGGCCAAAGGTTTGTCTTCGGGCTGGCCCACTTCGATCCAGATGCGCTTGCGGCCGGTGAAATCGGTCAACGACACGTCCGGGTCGTCCGGGTCGGACAGCCCGGCGCCAAAACCCAGCGTGCCGTCACCGTTGCAGGTGTCCTGCAGTTCATGGGCATGGATGGCCAGGGCCACCAGGCGCACCATCATGCGGTCGTCGGTCTCGCTGGGGTG
>JBFHEQ010000363.1:0-4001 GCA_041584075.1 Hydrogenophaga sp. | reverse complement strand
GGTTCGAGGATGGCGTGGGCGCAAAAAGCAACATCCCGTGGCGTTTCTGCCAGGTCCACGCCGAGCCGGGATTTGAACCACTGGCGGTCGGCATCAACCAGTGAAATCAGGGCGATCGAGGTGCCGCAAATGGAAGAGGCCAGCGCGGTGATGTTCTCAAAAGCCTGCTGGGGCAGCGTGTCCAGCAACTGAAAGCTGCGCAACTTCGCAAGTCTGTCGGATTCGTTGAAAGGTATGGGGGCGCTGTGCATGCGTGGGCGATGGTTCGGAGCACGGCCCGGCAACAGCTTCGCTCTGGGCTAAGCTGGGCAGAGCCTCGTATCAATAGCCCATTATGGTACCTGCGCACCCACGCTGGTGGGCGAAACATGCCGTGATTTGCCCGCCATTTCGAGCAGGCTGGTCTGTCTGCCGCCTACAGGATGCGCGTGTTTGTGATCTCTTGCACTCGACTCAGGGGTCCAAAAGGTGGCTGCCCGAGCCAAATGCTGCATGCAGAGCAGGGGCTGAGCCCCTGTCCCGGACACAGGCGTTTCAATCCGGGCGCGCTAGACCGACATGCCGCCCGACACCTCGATCACCGCGCCGTTGACGTAGCTGGCTTCGTCGCTGGCCAGGAAGGCGTAGACGTTGGCGATTTCTTCCGCTTTGCCGAGGCGGCGCAGGGGCACGCGGTGTTCCATTTCCTGAATCACTTTGTCGGGGATGGTCGACAGGATGGGCGTGGATATGAAACCCGGGGCAACCGCATTGACGCGCACGCCCTTGGGGCCGAGTTCACGGCTCCAGGTCTTGGTGAAGCCGATCACGCCGAACTTGCTCGCGGCGTAGTTGGTCTGGCCGAAGTTGCCGTAAATGCCGACCACCGAGCTGGCGTTGAGGATCACGCCGCTGCCTTGCGCGGTCATGATGTCGGCCACGGCCTGGGCGCAGTGAAACACCCCGCGCAGGTTGACATCGATCACTTTGTCGAACTGCTCCAGCGTCATTTTCTGCAGGCGCGCGTCTTGCGTGATGCCGGCGTTGTTGACCAGGGTGTCGATGCGGCCAAAGCGTTCTGTGACCTGGGCCACAACGGCGTCGACCATGTCGCGCTGGGTCACGTCCATGACGAAACCCACGGCGGTGGCACCCAGCGCTTCGCACTGTTTCACCGCGTCGTCCACGGCAGCTTGCTTCACATCGCAGACGATGACGGTGGCGCCTTCGGCGGCGAACTTCAGGGCGGTGGCGAGGCCAATGCCCTGGGCGGCGCCGGTGATCAGAGAAATTTTTCCTTCGAGACGTTTCATGGAAATGGAGAGGTTGGATAGAAAAAAAGCACGGGCGAGCAAGGCGCTCACCGGGGTGGATCAGTTTAAGCGTGGATCTGGGCGGCCCGTTGACGGCTTCAGTACACCGGCTGGTGCTGCCGGAGGGTGTTTTTCACGGCGTCGGTGAGCAAAAAACCGGGGCCGAACGAGGCAGCCAGCTCGTCGCAGCGTTGTGCGAAGGCATCCACGCCCATGCTGTAGATGAACTGCAGGGCACCGCCGGTCCAGGCCGGGAAGCCGATGCCGAAGATGGAGCCGATGTTGCCGTCGTGCACGCTGGTGAGCACGCCTTCGCGGAGGCAACGCGCGGTCTCGACCGCCTGGCGGTAGAGGAGGCGGTCTTTCACGGTCTGCAGATCCCACGTCACCTCGGGTTTCTCAAACAGTGTCTTCAGCGCCGGCCACAAGGCCTTTTTCTGGCCCTGGGGGTAGTCGTAGAAGCCGCCGCCGGCCGCACGGCCGCTGCGCCCGTGTTGCTTGACCATCTGTTCCACCAGGGTCTCTCCCGGGGTGGCGGTGTATTGATCGCCGTCATGCTGCACATCGAGCCGGGTCTGCTCCAGCACATGCACCGACAGTGAGAGCGCCGTTTCATCGAGCACGGCCAGCGGCCCCACAGGCATACCGGCCTGCATGGCGGCGTTTTCAATCACGGGCGCGGGAATGCCTTCGCCCAGTATGGCCGCGCCCTCCATCACGAAGGTGCCAAAGGTGCGGCTGGTGTAGAAGCCGCGCGAGTCGTTCACCACGATGGGCAGCTTGCCCAGGGCCTGCACATAGTCATAGGCTTGGGCCACGGTTTCATCGTTGGTCTCTTGGCCCCGGATGATCTCGACCAGCTTCATCTTGTCGACCGGGCTGAAGAAGTGGATGCCGATGAATCTTTGGGGCTGGGTGGACGCCTTTGCCAGACCTGTGATGGGCAAGGTGGAGGTGTTGCTGGCGAAAAACCCGCCGTTGGCCAACATGGGCTCGGCCTCCTGGGTGACCTTGGCCTTGAGTTCACGCTGTTCAAACACCGCTTCGATGATCAGGTCGCAGTCTTTCAGATCGGCGGCGCTGTCGGTGGGGGTGATCAGCGCGAGCAGGCCATGCTGTTGATCGGCGCTCATCTGGCCCTTGTCGACCCGCTTCTGCGTGAGCTGGGCGGTGTAGGCTTTGCCTTTTTCGGCGTTTTCCAGGGTCACATCTTTCAGCACGGTGGCGATGCCGCGCGTGGCCTGGGCGTACGCGATGCCGGCGCCCATCATGCCGGCGCCCAAAACACCTACTTTTTTGGGCTGGAAGCGCGGCGTGTCGCCGGGGCGGCTCTGGCCGCTCTTGATGGCGTTCATGTTGAAGAAAAACGTGTTGACCATGTTTTTGGCGACCGGGCCCACGGCGAGGCGCGCCAGGTAACGCGATTCGATGCGCAGCGCCGTGTCGAAATCCACCTGTGCGCCTTCCACCATGGCGGCCAGCGCAGCCTCGGGCGCGGGGTAGAGGCCGCGCGTGGTTTTCTTCAACATGGCCGGGGCCACGGTCAGGGCGGCGGCGATCTTGGGGTTGCTGGGCGCACCGCCGGGCATCTTGTAGGCCTTGTCGTCCCAGGGTTGAACCGAGCTGGGGTGGGCGGCGATCCAGGCCAGTGCCTTGGTGCGCAGCTCGGAAGCATCGGCCACCAGCTCGTGCACCAGGCCCAGCGCCAGCGCCTGTTTCGGGTTGAAGAGCTTGCACTCCAGTATGTAAGGCTGGGCGCCCAGCAGCCCGAGCAGGCGCGTCATCTTGGTGATGCCGCTGGCCCCGGGGATCAGCCCCAGCGAGATTTCAGGCAGGCCGAGCTGGATCTTGGGGTTGTCCACCGCAATGCGGTGGTGCGCGACCAGCGCCACCTCCCAGCCGCCGCCCAGCGCCGAACCGTTGAGGCAAGCCACCACCGGCACCCCCAGGGCTTCCAGCGTGCGGAAGCATCGCTTCATCTGCTCGACCTCGTTGAACACCGCCACGGCATCGGTGGCCTTGTTGCGCATCAGGCCCTTGAGATCGGCGCCCGCGAAAAAGGTGGTCGTCTTGGCCGATGCGAGCACGACACCCTTGATATGCGCCTTGTCTTTGAGCACCTGTGCCGTCGCTTCAGTCAGGTCGGCCTGCCATTGGGCACACATGGTGTTGACGGCCGATCCCGGTTCGTCAAAGGTGAGGGTGACGATGCCGTCAGCGAGTTCGTAGCGGATGGTTTTCATGGTCATTTTTTGACTCCTGAGAGTTTTCTATCGAGCGAAATGTCTGCCTCCGGGGATCCCGTGGAACCGGCTTTGCCGGGCCGCAGGGATCGCCCCCTTGGGGGAGGCGTGCCGCAGGCACGACGCGGGGGGAGTCGGTTATCGGCTTTGCCGGGCCGCCAGAGTCGCCCCCTGGTAGGGGGTCGCGCGAAGCGCGGCGGGGGTAGGGCGTCTACGCCCTTTCGATCACCGTGGCAATGCCCATGCCACCCCCCACACACAGCGTCGCCAAACCATAGCGTTTGCCGGTGCGGTACAGCTCGTCGATCAGCGTGCCCAGAATCATGGCGCCGGTCGCCCCCAGGGGGTGGCCCAGGGCAATGGCGCCGCCGTTCACGTTGACCTTGTCGTGGGGCACACCCATTTCCTGCATGAACTTCATGGGCACGGTGGCAAAGGCCTCGTTCACCTCAAACAGGTCGATCTG
>JBFHEQ010000362.1:0-4037 GCA_041584075.1 Hydrogenophaga sp. | reverse complement strand
CATCAGGCGGCCGAGGCAACGCGCACGCAAAATGCGCAAATCGATGCGTTTGCCCAGCAATTGGTGCAGCTGCGGACCACGCTGAGCGACTCCCTGGTGCGCCAGCTGCAGGACATGAGCGAAAGCAATGCCCGCCGCCTGGCCGAGGTGCGGACCACGCTGGATGCCCAGCTCGCCCAGCTGCAGCAGAGCAATGCGGCCAAACTCGACGAAATGCGCGCCACGGTGGATGAAAAGTTGCAGTCCACCTTGCAGGCCCGCCTGGGCGAAAGCTTCAAGCAGGTGGCCGATCGCCTGGAGCAGGTGCACAAGGGCCTTGGGGAGATGCAGACGCTGGCCCAGGGCGTGGGGGATCTCAAACACTTGTTGACCAACGTCAAGACCCGGGGCATGTTCGGCGAAGCGCAACTGGAGGCGCTGCTGGAGCAGGTGTTGGCGCCCGACCAATACGCCACGCAGGTGGCCACCCGCCCGGGCAGCCGCAATGTGGTCGATTTCGCCATTCGCTTGCCAGGGCGCAATGTGGAAGGCGCGCCGTGCTGGCTGCCCATCGACGCCAAGTTTCCCAATGAAGATTACGAGCGCCTGCTGGATGCGCAGCAGCGGGCCGATGCCGAAGGGGCCGAGACCGCAGCGCGCGGCCTGGAGCAACGCATCCGGCTGGAGGCCAAATCGATGGCTGAAAAATACCTGGAGCCGCCGCACACCACCGACTTCGCCATCTTGTTCCTGCCCACCGAGGGGCTGTACGCCGAGGTGTTGCGCCGTCCGGGCCTCATGGAAGCCCTGCAGCGTGACCACCGGGTCACCCTGGCCGGCCCGACCACGCTCATGGCCATGCTCAACTCCCTGCAGATGGGCTTTCGCACGCTGGCGCTGGAGAAGCGCAGCAGCGAGGTCTGGCAGGTGCTGGGGGCGGTCAAGACGGAATTCGGGAAATTCGGCGATGTGCTGGCCAAGGTCAAGAGCCAGACGCAGACGGTGCTCAACACGCTGGACAGCGCCGAGACGCGCAGCCGGGCCATGAGCCGGGCCCTGAAAACGGTGGAAGCCTTGCCCCAGGATCAGGCCAGCCAGGTCTTGCCGCTGGAAAGCCAGGCCGAGCCGGGCGAGGCATGAACCCCGCCTTGCGATGGCGGCTGAGCCGCCTGGTGGCGGCACAGATATGCCTGCACGCCTGCATGACCGGTTTTCGCATGGCCGCGCCGCTCATGGCTTTGCGCGAGGGTTACAGCCCGGCCGCGGTGGGCATGCTGCTGGCCCTGTTCGCGCTGGCCCAGGTGTTTCTGTCTTTGCCTGCGGGCCGTTATGCGGACCGCCATGGTCTGAAAAGGCCGCTCAAAATCGCGGTGGGTGTGGCCACGGTGGGGGCTTTGCTGGCGGTGGCGTTTCCGGTGTTCGGCGTGCTGTGCGTGACCGCGCTGGCTTGCGGGGCTTCCACGGGGCTGGCCCTCATTGCGCTGCAGCGCCACGTCGGACAACTGGCCAACGGGCCCATGGAGCTCAAACAGGTGTTCAGCTGGATGGCCATCGGACCATCGATCTCGAATTTCATCGGGCCCTTTCTCGCGGGTTTGCTGATCGATGCCTCGGGGTTTCGCGCGGCCTACCTGTTGCTGGCGGTCCTGCCTTCGCTGGCGTGGTGGTGGGTGCGCCGCGCCCAGGAGCTCGAGCCTGTGGCGCACGAGACCGATGTGCCTCGGGTTCGTTCCTGGCATCTATTGCGCGAAGCCGGGTTTCGCCGCTTGATGCTGATCAACTGGATGTTGTCGTCTTGTTGGGATGTGCACACTTTTCTGGTGCCCGTGATCGGCAACGAGCGCGGCCTGAGCGCGACGGTGATCGGCTCGATTCTGGGTGGTTTCGCGCTGGCGGCCACGGCGATCCGCCTGGCCATGCCCTGGTTGGCGCGGCACTTGCGTGAGTCTGTGGTGATTGGCTCGGCCATGGTGGCCACGGCGTTGCTGTTCGTTGTGTACCCGCTGGCGCCGAGCGCCGGGATCATGGCGATGCTGTCCGTGTTGCTGGGCATCGCGCTCGGTTCGGTGCAGCCCATGATCATGAGCACCTTGCACCAGATCACGCCCAAACACCAGCACGGGCAGGCGCTGGGTTTGCGGGCCATGGCCATCAACGGCTCCAGTGTGGTCATGCCTTTGCTGTTCGGATCGGCGGGAGTGGTGCTGGGGTTGTCGGGCGTTTTTTGGACCGTGGGGGCGGTGGTGGGCCTGGGTTCGCGCCTGGCATGGACCATGCAAGACGCAGACGGGGTATCCCCCACGAAATGAAGGACCCGAGTGCAAGTACCATGAGGTGACCGGCAGCGTTCTTGGGAACGTGTGTCATGGGGCGCGTCGTGGGGGTGTCAGTCGGACGATCTGTTGCACCTCTTAGAATCCCCAGCCAACCTGAAAGAGAAGCCGTGCTGTTCATCATCGTCTTGCTACCGCTTTTGCTCGGTACCGCCGCCACCGGATGGCTGGGCAACCGCGCCCGCGGCCTCACCGCGCTTGTCGCCGGAGGGGTCACCGCCGCCAGTCTTGGGATCCTGTTGCAGCAGGCACCCGCCGTGTTTGCAGGCGGTGAGGTGCACAACCGCTGGGAATGGGTGCCGGAAATCGGCCTGAGTCTGTCGTTTCGCCTGGACGGTCTCTCGTTGATGTTCGCGGGGCTGATCCTGTTCATCGGCCTGATGATCGTCACCTACGCCCATTTCTATTTGAGCGCCAAAGACTCGGTGGCCAAGTTCTACAGCGAAATGATGCTGTTCATGGCCGCCATGCTGGGCGTGGTGCTGTCCGACAATCTCTTGCTGCTGGTGGTGTTCTGGGAACTGACCAGTCTGTCGTCGTTCCTGCTGGTGGGTTACTGGAGTCACAGAGCCGATGCCCGTGCCGGGGCCCGGCAGGCGCTGGCCGTGACCGGGGGCGGCGGCCTGGTCATGCTGGGTGGCTTTGTGCTGCTGGGCCAGATCGCGGGTACCTTTGAGCTCAGCGAAATGCTGGGCCGGGTGGAGTGGATTCAGGCCGATCCTTTGTTTGTGCCGGCCTTGTTGCTGATTCTGGTGGGCGCCTTCACCAAGAGCGCGCAGTTCCCCTTCCATTTCTGGTTGCCCGATGCGATGGCGGCGCCCACGCCGGTGTCGGCCTACCTGCACTCGGCGACCATGGTGAAAGCCGGTGTGTTCCTGCTGATGCGCATGTACCCGGTGCTGGCAGGCACCGGTTGGTTTGAGGCGGTGGTGACGACGGCGGGCTTGATCACGGTGTTGTTCGCGGCCTTCATCGCCCTGTTCAAGCACGACCTCAAAGGCTTGCTCGCGTATTCCACCGTCAGTCACCTGGGCCTGATCACCTTTCTCGTGGGCCTGGGCTCGCCCCTGGCGGCCGTGGCCGCCGTGTTCCACGTGCTGAACCACGCGACCTTCAAAGCTTCGTTGTTCATGATCGCCGGCATCGTCGACCACGAAACCCATTCGCGCGACATGCGCCAGCTGGGTGGCTTGTACAAGCTCATGCCCTGGACCGCCACCCTGTCCATGGTGGCCGCTGCGTCGATGGCTGGCGTGCCTTTGACCAATGGCTTCTTGTCCAAGGAAATGTTCTTCACCGAAGCGGTGGTGGGCACGGCGGGGGTGTGGGGCTGGGTGGTCCCGGCGCTGGTGACGCTGGCCGGCATCTTCAGTGTGGCCTATTCGCTGCGTTTCGTGCACGACACCTATTTCAACGGGCCCATCGGTGATGTGCCCAACCCGCACCCGCACGAGCCTCCCCTGGGCATGAAGCTGCCCGCCATGATTCTGGTGACGATGTGCATCGTGGTGGGCCTGCTGCCCGCACTGACCTTCGGACCGCTGGTCCATGTGGCGGCCACGGCCCTGGCGGGTCGCGAGTTGCCCGAATACCACCTGGCCATCTGGCACGGCTTCAACCTGCCCCTGCTGATGAGCGCGGTTGCGGTGGCTGCCGGAGCGGCGATCTACCTGTGGCTGGCCAAGGGCCGGCGCTTGCACCGCATCCTGTCCGAAGACTGGTTTG
>JBFHEQ010000361.1:0-4073 GCA_041584075.1 Hydrogenophaga sp. | reverse complement strand
TGGCCTGAAGGTGTTGCCCCAGATCGGCGTGTATTGCATGAGCAAGGCCGCTGTGGTGCACATGACCAAAGCCATGGCCGTGGAGTGGGGCAAATACGGCATCAACGTCAATGCTATCTGCCCGGGCTACATCGACACCGAGATCAATCACAAGCATTGGCAGACCGAGCAGGGCCAGAAACTGATCAACATGCTGCCGCGCAAACGCGTGGGGCAGCCGTCGGATCTCGATGCGGTGCTGGTGATGCTGTGTTCCAACGAAAGCCATTTCGTGAACGGCGCGGTGATCGCTGCGGACGACGGATTCGGCGCTTGACCGTTGCTCCCCCTGCGCCGGCTTCGCCGTCACCCCCCAGGGGCGATGCTGGCGGCCTCGCGGAGCTGGTTCCGCGGCATCCTTGGCTTGGCTTCCCCTCATTGATTGACTTGAATTGAGTTCGACTGCTGTTTCTGCGACGCCTGGCTTGCCACCTGGCATGACCACCGGCATTCTGGCCGGCGTGGGTGCGGGTGCTTTCTGGGGCATGGCATTCGTGGCGCCCCTGATGGCGCCCAATTTCAGCTCGGTGGACATCACCGTGGGCCGCTACCTTGCCTGTGCGCTGTTGTCGGTGCTGTTGATGCTGTGGGCCGGTGTGCGCGGTCAGCGCGTGTGGCCCACCTGGCGCCAGGCGGGGGCTGCGCTCTGGCTGAGCGTGCTGGGCTACACGGGCTATTACCTGCTGCTGTCGCTGGCCATCCAGACGACGGGCGCCACCTTGCCGGTGCTCGTGATCGGCACCATTCCTTTGTGGATGATGCTGCTGGGCAAACCCGAAGACCTGTTGTGGCGCAAGCTGGTGCCGGGCCTCGTGCTGACCGTCATGGGCATGGCGCTCATGATGCACGCCACGTCCAGTGGACTGGGGGCGCTGGGCGCGGGTGCGGACATGTGGCTGGGCGTGTTTTACGCGGCGCTTGCCGCGGCCTCGTGGGTGCTGTTCGGCTTGCTCAACAAACGCTGGCTCCACCAGCACCCCGAGGTGAACTCCACCATGTGGGCCAACTGGATGGGTGTTGCCGCGGGTGTGGGCGCTGTGCCCATCTGGTTGTGGGCAGGCAGCCCGTTGCAGAGCATGGTGGAGCGCGATGGCTTTGGCACCTACTTGCTGATGTGCCTGGTCACGGGCATCGGCGCCGCCTGGGTGGCTTCGGTGTTGTGGAACATGGCCAGCCGCCGTCTGAGTGCTAGCCTGGCCGGGCAACTCATCGTGAGTGAGACCGTGTTTGGCCTGTTGTATGGGTTTGTGTGGAGTGCGCACTGGCCGGCTGCCATGCAGTGGCTGGCGTGTGTGCTGTTTGTGGCGGGTGTCTTGGCCTCGATCAAGGCCCATCGATAGGGATCGGAAGCATGAAACTGGAATTGCCTGAAGACAAGCGCCTGGTGCACAGCATGGTGGCCAACATCCGCTGGGGCGACATGGACGCGATGGGGCATGTCAACAACACCATCTACTTTCGCTACATGGAGATGGCGCGTCTGGACTGGTTCTTTGGCATGGGGCTGCCCGCACAGCCCAAAGGCGAAGGCCCGGTGATCGTGAATGCGTTTTGCAACTTCAACAAGCAGCTGGAGTTTCCGGGCGATGTGCTGGTGCGCACCTACATCGGCGAGATGGGACGGACTTCGTTTGACACTTACCACGAGTTGCTGCGCACCGACGAGGCCGACACGGTGTATGCCAGCGGTGGTGCGACGGTGGTCTGGGTGGATTTCCCGAAGCAGAAATCCATCCCGATGTCGGATCACGCCAGGGCTTTGATCCAGGGCACGGGACAGACACCCCGTATTGGACGGTAAAGAGGAACGGTAGAGGAGAGGATCCGGCTTGGAGCGGCTCAAAGGCGGATCCGCCCCCTCGGGGGGCAGTGGCCCGCGCAGCGGAGGCGCGCGGGGGGCAGATCACTTGGTCTTCGGTACCCGGCCCATCAGATAGAACTCGGGGTTGGGCATCATGCCCGTGACGTTGGCCATGCGGTTGGACAAGCCGAAAAAGGCGGTGATGGCGGCGATGTCCCAGGCGTCTTCGTCGCTGAAGCCATGTGCATGCAGGGCTTCGAAGTCGGCATCTTCAACAGCCTGGGCTTCCAGGCAGACCTTCATCGCAAAATCCAGCATGGCGCGCTGGCGTTCGCTGATCTCGGCTTTGCGGTGGTTGACGGCCACCTGGTCGGCCACCAGTGGCTTTTTCTCGTAGATGCGCAGGATGGCGCCGTGGGCCACCACGCAGTAGAGGCAGTTGTTGGCGGCGCTGGTGGTGGTCACGATCATTTCGCGATCGCCTTTGCTCAGGCCGGAGGTGCGGTCCGCCGTTTCGGGCGTCATCAAGGCATCGTGGTAGGCGAAAAATGCCCGCCATTCGGCCGGGCGGCGCGCGAAGGCCAGGAACACGTTGGGCACGAAACCTGCTTTTTCCTGCACTTCCAGGATTTTCGCCTGGATGTCTTCGGGCAGGCTGTTGATATCGGGCAGGGGGTAGCGGGGGGTATTCATGGCGGTGTCTCCGGTCGTGGTTCTTGAATGTGGGCCTCAGTTTATCCTTGGACATTTCAACCGCCTGACACCGGGAGCACACCATGCAGGATGAACAGTTTCACAAAGGCATTGCCACGCGCCGCGCGGTCATGGGCGACGATTTTGTTGACCGCGCATTCGCGCAGGCGACGCCGTTCACCATGCCCATTCAGGAGCACATTTCACGCAACGCCTGGGGTGACGTATGGCAGCGTGAAGGACTGGACCGCAAGACCCGCAGCCTGATCACGGTGGCGATGTTGACGGCTTTGGGCAAGCAGCATGAGTTGCGCGGGCACGTGCGCGGGGCTTTGAACAACGGAGCGACGGTTGAAGAGGTGCAGGAAGTGCTGTTGCACGCCGCTGTCTACTGCGGCATTCCGGCGGCTGTCGATGCGTTCAGAACGGCTGCCGAGGTGGTTGACGCACCTGGCGCGTGATCTTTGCGTGGCGGGGAGGGGCAGGGCCGGGTGTGCCTGATCCCCACTGGCTGTGACACGCGTTCCCTGGTTTTTACATTGCTTTTTCTTTTTCATTTGTTTTCAGGAGTATTCATGAACCGTTTCCGTCGGACATTGCTGCAATGCACGCTTCACGGTGTGCTGGCTTTGAGCGCCACGCTCTCGCTGGGTCTGGGCACCGCACACGCAGCGGGCACCACCAAGATTCTGGTGGGCTTTCCCGCCGGAGGGGGTACCGATGCCATCGCCCGCATCCTGGCCGAGCGCATGCAGGTTGAGCTGGGCGGCAACGTCGTGGTGGACAACAAGCCAGGCGCGGGCGGGCAGATCGCGGCCCAGACGCTCAAGGCCGCCAGCCCCGATGGCCAGACGCTGTTTCTCAGCCACGATCACAGCATCACCATCCTGCCCATGGTCACGCGAAACCCAGGCTACGACTCGGCCAAGGATTTTGTGCCCGTGGCGGGTTTTGCCACCTTCGTCAATGCGTTCGCCGTCTCGGGGGGTACACCCGCCAAAACGTTCAAGGCCTACGTGGAACAGGTGCAGAAGCAAGACGCAGGCAAAGGCACGGTGGGCATTCCGGCGCCGGGCTCCGTGCCCCAGTTTCTGGTGCAGGCCATTGGCCGCAAGAATGGCCTGGATCTGGTCGCAGTGCCTTACCGGGGCAGTGCGCCCATGATGTCCGACATGCTGGGCAACCAGATCCCTGCGGGCGTGGCGTCGATTCCCGACTTCATCGAAAACCACAAGGCGGGCAAACTGCGGGTGGTGGCGGTGATGGGCAAGGAGCGCCAGGCGGCCATGCCCGAGGTTCCCACCCTGGCCGAGCTGGGGGTGGGTGGTTTCGAAGAAGTGCCCTTTTACGGCGTGTTTGCACCGGCGGGCACACCCAAGGCCACACTCGACAAGCTGGCCCAGGCGATTCAAAAAACCATAGCGCAGCCCGACGTGCGCGACAAGCTCACGACCATGGGCCTGAGTGTGGGCTTCATGTCGTCCGATGAGCTCGCGGCCCGGGAGCGCAGCTATGCCAAGGTCTGGTCGAAAATCATCCA
>JBFHEQ010000360.1:0-4085 GCA_041584075.1 Hydrogenophaga sp. | reverse complement strand
TTGCTCGGCGATGTAGGTCTCGCTGGGCAGGGTGAGCACGAGCTCCTTGAAGGCGGCGTCGAGGTCGGCGTGGCGCAGCACGTTGCGCATGGCATCGAGGTAGGCCGCATGGAGGGGTTCGGAGGGAACCGCACCTTCGGCGCGCACGGCGGCCAGAGCCTGGCGCAGGGCGAGGCGCTGTCCGGCTTCCCAGCGGTTGAAGGCGTCGCTGTCGTGGGCCAGCAAGGTGAGCAGCTGCGCATCGGTCAGGTTGATGTCGAGCACCACCGGCGCGGAGAAGCCGCGCAAGATGGAGGGCACCGGCTCGCCGTCGATGTTGTCAAACGTGACCGTCTCGCTGGCCTGGCTGAGCACGAAGGTGTGGTTGAGTCCGAGATCAGCGCCGTCGCTGGCGCGCTGCATGCGGATGGCGCCACCCGAGGCATCCACCAGACCCAGCGCGACCGGGATCACGAAGGGTTCTTTGTGGTCCTGGCCGGTCGTGGGGGCGCAGCTTTGGCTGAGCTCCAGCGTGTATTGGCGCTTGGCTGCGTCATAGGTTCCTGTGGCCTTCACCACGGGCGTGCCCGCCTGGCTGTACCAGTGCTTGAATTGCGGCAACTGCCTGGCCAGCTCGGTGTCGGGGTTGGCGTCGGCCATGGCCTGGATGAAATCGTCGCAGGTCACCGCCTGGCCGTCGTGGCGCTCGAAGTAGAGCTTCAGTCCCTGGGCGAATCCGTCGCGGCCAACCAGGGTCTGCACCATGCGGATGACTTCCGCGCCTTTTTCGTAAATGGTGACGGTGTAGAAATTGTTGATTTCCACATAGGTGTCGGGTCGCACGGAGTGGGCCATGGGGCCCGCGTCTTCGGGGAATTGCGCTGTGCGCAACACGCGCACGTCTTCGATGCGCTTCACGGCGCGCGCCGAAGGCTCCGCGCACATGTCCATGCTGAACTCCTGGTCACGGAACACCGTGAGGCCTTCTTTCAGCGAGAGCTGGAACCAGTCGCGACAGGTGACGCGGTTGCCCGTCCAGTTGTGGAAGTATTCGTGGCCCACCACCGACTCGATGTTGGAGAAGTCCACGTCGGTGGCGGTGGCTGGGCTGGCCAGCACGTACTTGGTGTTGAAGATGTTGAGACCCTTGTTCTCCATGGCGCCCATGTTGAAGTCGCTGGTGGCGACGATCATGAAACGCTCCAGATCAAGCGGCAGACCGAAGCGCGCTTCGTCCCAGATCACGCTGTGGATCAGCGCGTTCATGGCGTGCTCGGTTTTCTCCAGGTCGCCGGGGCGCACGTAGATTTGCAGCAAATGGTCTTTGCCCGAGCGCGTCGTGATGCGCTGGTTGCGCGAAACCAGCTGCCCGGCCACCAAGGCAAAGAGGTAGCAGGGCTTTTTGTGGGGGTCAACCCACTTGGCGAAATGGCGGCCATCGGGCAAGTCGCCTTCTTCGACCAGGTTGCCGTTGGACAGCAACACCGGAAACTTGGCCTTGTCGGCACGCAGCGTCACGGTGTAGCTCGCCATCACATCGGGGCGGTCGAGGAAATAGGTGATGCGGCGGAAGCCTTCGGCTTCGCACTGCGTGAAGAAGGTGCCCTGGCTCACGTACAAGCCCATGAGCTGGGTGTTTTTGTCGGGTGCGCAGGTGGTGAAGATCTCCAGCGTGAAGGGCTCGTGGCCTTCCGGCAGGTTTTCCAGCACCAGGGTTTGGTCGTCCATCTTGAACGAGCAACCCGCCCCATTGACCAGCACGCGCGCCAGGTTCAGGTCTTCGCCATCCAGCCGCAGAGGCTGCGCCGGGACATCGCTGTTGCGGCGCAGGGTCATCTTGTTGAGCACCCGCGTTTTCACAGGGTCAAGGTCGAAACCCAGGTCAACGGTGTCGATCCAGTAGGCGGGTGGGGCGTAGTCTTCGCGACGCACCACGGTGGGGTTGCCTTCACGCAATGAACTCATGTGGATTCCATTTCAAATGTGGGATCGCGCCGACCGCCGCCCGGCGGCTGCGGTCAGCGCGATGGGGATCAGACCCCTTGTTTCAACGAAGCTTCGATGAAGGCGTCCAGGTCGCCGTCCAGCACTTTTTGTGTCGCGGATATTTCCACGTTGGTGCGCAAGTCCTTGATGCGGCTGTTGTCCAGCACGTAAGAACGGATCTGGTGTCCCCAGCCCACGTCGGTCTTGGTGTCTTCCAGCTTTTGCTGTTCTTCCTGCTGCTTGCGCAGTTCGTGGTCGTACAGGCGCGAACGCAGCCGTTTCCATGCCACATCACGGTTGCTGTGCTGGCTGCGGCCATCCTGACACTGCACCACGATGCCGGTGGGGATGTGGGTCAGGCGCACGGCCGAGTCGGTCTTGTTGATGTGCTGGCCACCCGCGCCCGAAGCGCGGTACGTGTCGGTGCGCACATCGGCCGGGTTGATGTTGATCTCGATGGAGTCATCAATTTCCGGGTACACGAACACCGAGGCGAAAGATGTGTGGCGGCCGCCCGACGAGTCGAACGGGCTCTTGCGCACCAGCCGGTGCACACCGGTTTCGGTGCGCAACAGGCCGAAGGCGTATTCGCCTTCGATCTTGATGGTGGCGCCCTTGATGCCGGCGGTGTCGCCTTCGGATTCGTCTTCGATCGTGGTCTTGAAGCCCTTGCGCTCTGCATAGCGCAGGTACTGGCGCAGCAGCATGCTGGCCCAGTCGCAGGCTTCGGTGCCGCCTGCGCCGGCCTGGATGTCCAGGAAACAGTTCAGCGGATCGGCCGGGTTGCTGAACATGCGACGGAATTCGAGCTTCTCGACTTCCGTCGCCACCTTGGCCGCTTCGCCTTCGATGGTGATCAGGCCGGCTTCGTCGTCATCGGCCTCAGACATCTCGAACAATTCGCTGTTGTCGGCGAGCTCACCGGTCAGGCGGTCGAGCACCACCACGACGTCTTCCAACGATTTCTTCTCGCGACCCAGGTCCTGGGCCCGCTTGGGATCGTTCCAGACCGTGGGGTCTTCCAGGGCGGATTCGACTTCTTTTAACTTGGATGCTTTGGCATCGTAGTCAAAGATACCTCCGTAACTCGGCGACCCTTGCGGTCAGGTCGGCGAGTGAATTGCGGATGGTGTTGGTGCGTTCGGCTTCCATGGCGTGCTTTCTGGTGTTCTGGGATTCAAAGATGTCGCATTTTCTCATGCGCGGGCGCGCAGGGACAACCGAACGGCCGATGTGGCGCACCCGCTGAGGGCCAAGGGCGATTCGGTACCGCCCGCTGGCGTCCGCCATCACCGTCGCAGGCCGCCGACTGGTGGGTCGACAGATCCTGGAACAGGCCTTTCCGATGACTTCGTGGGTCCATGTTCTGTGGTGTCATATCGACCTGTGCTGGAAACACTTCGAGTCGGCCGTGCGGACCGCCTTGTGCAGGCCGCGCCGGTCCGGAGCGGGGGCTTCCATGCCCGTGCGCTGATCGAGCGGCCGGATGCACAGTTGTTTGACGCCCGGGCAGCCAGCACAACGATGTGACTGGTCGCCGCCGCCTCACCTGACGGGCCATTCAGGCGGAGGGGAAGTGCACCGGGTGCAGTCAGGCGCCCAGAAAGCCTTCGGTCAATGCCGCCAGGGCCTGGGGCTGGTCGTGGTGCAGCATGTGTCCTGCATCATCGATCACAGCGGAGCGGATGTCCGGGATGTTCTGGATGCGTTCGTGGTATTCGGCCAGTGTGAACATGCCTTTCCACCATTGCGAAAGGCTGTCGTCGCTCGCAGTGACGCTCAGCACGGGCGCTGTGATACGTCGGTAGATGGCCAGGACTTCTTCCACTTGGTACAGGTTGGCATTGGAGAGCTTGTGGGCGGGGTGCCCTTGTATCGCCCAACGCCCATGGGCATCGGGTGCGGCCCACTGGCGGGCCAGCCAGTCGGCTTTGTCCCCGCCCAGGCGAGGGTTGGTTTTCATCAGGCGCCGTGCCACGCCTTCGGCCGATTCGTAGTCTTTGAGCGCCTTGTCCCCCTGGTGCAGCGCCTTGATCTCATCCATCCATTTGGCGTATCGGTCTGGCGCCTGGGCAGGGCGGGTTGCCGCGAGGCCAAAGCCTTCCAGGTTCACCAGGCGG
>JBFHEQ010000359.1:0-4087 GCA_041584075.1 Hydrogenophaga sp. | reverse complement strand
GGCAACCTGTTGTCCAACGCATTGCGGCACACCAACCAGGGGGGGGTGCTGATGGCTTTGCGCAAGCGCGAGGGCATGCTGGTGTTCGAGGTGTGGGACACGGGCGTCGGCATCGCCCATGAGCACCAGATGGCGATCTTTCAGGAGTTCTTCCGGGTTGCCCAGCACCAGGGCACGGAAGACAGTCTGGGCCTGGGCCTGACGATTGTGTCCAAGTTGACGACGCTCATGGGCTACCAGCTGGCCTTGTCGTCCGATGAGGGCAAGGGCAGCGTGTTTCGCGTGCTGCTGCCCGCATTCACTCAGACCTCTGTCGAGCCTTCGCCGCTGATGCCAGAGGTGCTGTTGAATTCGGAGTTCTCGCCGTTGGCCTGACCAGCGGGTAGGACCATCTCCGGCCGTGTGGCGGGTCGGGTGTTGAGCTGGCCAGGGCGGGATGGCTCTCCAGCCCTTTGGCGCAGACTCAATTCAGAGGTCCAGCAGACCCGCAGTGCGTGCCAGGTGGCTCGCCTGTGACCGGCTCTTGACGTTGAGACGTCGGAACAGGCGCCACAGGTGCACCTTGACGGTGTGCTCACTGATTTGCAATTGCTCGGCAATGTCCCGGTTGGACAGACCACGGTCCAGCATGACCAGCAGTTGTTTCTGGCGCTTGGAAAGCTTGTCGGGAATGGTGGGCGCGTTTTCGTCTTCGACTTCGTCCGCCAGGAACTCGCGCAACACTTTGCCGATCTGGGCGGCTCCGGCCGATTTTTCAACGTAGGCGTCGGCTCCTGCTTCACGGGCCAAGTCTTCGTAGTCAGAAGCCGGAGAAGCCGATAACACGATCAGTGAGGTATCGGGCAACATCTGGCGAATCTCGCGCACACCCGAAACGCCATGGGTGTCGGGCAGCTTCAAATCGAGACACACCAGCTCCGGTTCGCCGTGTTCGGTGATGGCCTTGCTGACCGTGGCGAGCCTTTCGAGCTCGATCACCTGGGTCGAGGCACGGAGGCGTCGCAACAACATGACAACGGCTTCGCGCATCAGCGGATGGTCGTCAATAACAAAAATACTCATGGCAAGGGCGGTGTGATTTGAAATTCAATGTGACAGCATATCGGGATTGCTTGCATTTGGCGATCAAAAAGAGACCAGATGCATGCCTTCATCCTATTTATACGGCGAAGTTGGAAGCCAACCAAGGCTTTGGTTCTCCTTGCTGGGGACGGATGTGGGTCTTTGGTCCCCGCCCCGGGCCATTCGGGAGCCAGCGTCCTTTTCAGTGCTGATTTTCCGCCAAAATGACAAAAGCGGGCAGCAATTGTTCGTCGGGAGCCTGGAAAGACAGTTGATCTTTCAAAGTCGGGAGCGCTTGCGCCCCGGAGCGCTGAAGCAGGCCAATGGCCTGTCCCGCATCTTTGGGGGAGGCATAGCCGTGGCTTTGGAGCAGGAGCTGGCCTTTGGCATCCACCAGTTTGAAGTGGAACTGGCCATCTTTTTCCCGGTATTGTTTGAATGATACGCTCGCGGCGGACTTGTTGCTTTTTGTCTCGGGTGATGACGCTTGGGTGTCCAGCGAGCGCAGACCCACGGCCTGGCGCACCCGGGCGGTGAAAGGGGTGGCGACGGCGCGGGCTTTTTCGGCACCGGCCTTGAGCGTGCGTTCGATCTGGGCCGGATCGCGCATCAGCTCTTCATAGGCCGTGCGCATCGGGGTGATCTCGTGGTCGATTCGCTCAAAGAGCTGCTCCTTGGCCTGACCCCAGGCGATGCCCGCTTCGTACTGCCGGGCAAATGCCTGGGTTTCTTCCGGCGAGGCAAAGGCCTGGTAGAGCTGGAACAAGGCCGATCCCTCGGTGGCTTTGGGTTCGCCGGGGGCCTTCGAGTCGGTCACGATGCCCATGATCAGCTTGCGCAGCTGTTCGCGTGGCACGAACAGCGGGATGGTGTTGTCGTAACTCTTGCTCATCTTGCGACCGTCCAGGCCCGGCAGCAGGGCCACGTTGTCATCGATGGCCGCTTCCGGCAGCGTGAAATGTTCGCCGTAGAGGTGGTTGTAGCTGGCTGCGATGTCGCGGGCCATCTCGATGTGTTGCACCTGGTCGCGTCCGACGGGCACTGTGTGGGCGTTGAACATCAGGATGTCGGCCGCCATCAGCACGGGGTACATGAACAGGCCCGCGGTCACGCCGTGGTCGGGTTCGTCGCCACTGGCGTGGTTTTTGTCCACGGCGGCCTTGTAAGCGTGAGCCCGGTTGAGCAGGCCCTTGCCCGTGACGCAGGTCAGTATCCACATCAGCTCGGTGATTTCGGGAATGTCCGACTGGCGGTAGAAAGTGACTTTTTCGGGGTCCAGTCCGCAGGCGAGCCAGGTCGCAGCGATCTCGAGGGTGGAGCGCTGCACCCGGGCGGGGTCGCCGGTTTTGATCAGGGCATGGTAGTCGGCCAGAAAGTAAAAACTCTCGACGTGGGCCTGGCGGCTGGCGCGCACGGTGGGCCGGACGGCGCCCACGTAGTTGCCCAGGTGGGGCGTGCCAGAGGTGGTGATGCCGGTGAGGACGCGTTGTGTGCTCATGAAACGGTAAGGAAAATATCAGAAGAGCAGGGCGCGCAACGGCGTGAGCACCCATTCGATGGTCTGGCTGGTGAAGACCATGAGGGGGCGCAGCCAGAGGTTGCTGACCACGCCGGTGATCACCAGGGCCATCACGATGAAAAATCCCCAGGGCTCGATGCGCGAAACGCTGTGGGCCAGGTGGTTGGGCAACAGGCCCACCAGGATCCGCCCGCCGTCCAGCGGGGGCAGGGGAAACAGGTTGAAGGCGAACATCACCAGGTTGACCAGCACCCCACCCCGGCACATTTCGATGAAGAAGCGCTCCTCCACGCCCGATGCGACGAGGAAGTACAAGGCGATGGTCCAGGCCACGGCCTGCACCAGATTGGCACCCGGTCCTGCCAGAGCCACCCAGACCATGTCGCGCTTGGGGTTGCGCAGACGCCCGAAATTGACTGGGACCGGTTTGGCGTAGCCAAAGAGGAACGCGCCCGAGGTGGCAAAGTACAGCATCAAGGGCATGGCAATGGTGCCCACCGGATCGATGTGTTTGAGCGGGTTGAGGGTGATGCGCCCCAGCATGTGGGCGGTGTTGTCGCCGAAATGCCGTGCCGCATAGCCGTGCGCTGCTTCGTGCACCGTGATGGCGAACAAAACGGGCAGAGCGTAGATGGCTACGGTCTGGATGATCTGGGCAATAACCATGGGGGCGTCAGTCGGTCAAACCGTGTATTGTCCCAGAAGCGGCCTGACCGCTCTGGACGGGTGCCTGAACTGGCGAAAGATCAAAGGCCGAGCGGCGCCACCGGGCCCTGGCCAGCCCGTACCAGCTCCGGTTCGCCGCCCGCGCCCATGGGAGTGAGGTCAACCACCGTGGTCGGTGTCAGCGAACAAGCGCCTGCGTCGATCACCGCCGCAATGTCGTGCTCGTACCGCTCTCGGATGGTCTGGGGGTCGTTCAGTGGCTCGGTCTCACCTGCGGGAATCAGGGTGGTGGCGAGCAAAGGCGCATTCAGCAACTCGAGCAGTGCGAGCAAGGTCGGGTGGTTGGGCACACGCAGCCCGATGGTCTTGCGCGACGGATGGCTGACCCGGCGAGGGACTTCTTTGCTGGCCTCCAGGATGAAGGTGTAGGCACCGGGTGTGGCGAGCTTGAGCAGGCGGTATTGGCGGTTGTCCACCTTGGCATAGCTGGCCAGCTCGCTCAGGTCGCGACAGAGCAGGGTGAGGTGGTGCTTGTCATCGACCTGGCGGATGCGCCGGAGGCGATCCGCCGCTGCTTTGTCGTCCAGTTGGCAGACGAGCGCATAGCTGGAGTCGGTGGGCACGGCGAGCACGCCTCCCCGTCCAATCAGCTGGGCGGCTTGTTTCAGCAGCCGGGGCTGCGGATTGTCGGGATGAACTTCAAAATACTGGGACATGCCCGCTATTGTGCTCGGTATCCCCGGTTCAGGGCTCTGGCGGCTCCACAGGCAGGCGTTTTTCCCGCGAGGTGAGCCAGCTGGCCGATGCGCCGCAGACCACGATCAGTGCGATGCCGCTGAG
>JBFHEQ010000358.1:0-4089 GCA_041584075.1 Hydrogenophaga sp. | reverse complement strand
CGCTACGAAGAAAAGCCCGACATGAAGTACAGCAAGACCGCTGACCTGTTGTGTGAAAAAGGCCGCTTCGGTCAGAAGACCGGCGCGGGCTGGTACGACTACGTGCCCGGCAAGCGCGATGCGATCCCGAACGCCGAAGTGGTGGCCATGATCGAGGAGCACCGCAAAGCCATGGGCATCACCCCGCGCAAGATCTCCGATGAGGAGATCGTGCAGCGCCTCGTGTTCTCCCTGGTGAACGAAGCCGCCCACATCCTGGAAGAAGGCATTGCCAACAAGGCCAGCGACATCGATGTGGTCTACATCTTTGGTTACGGCTTTCCGATCCACCGCGGTGGCCCGCTGCGCTACGCCGACGAGGTGGGTCTGTTCAACGTGGTCCAGGCCATGAAACGCTTTGCCAAGAACCCGCTGGACGACGGCAAGTTCTGGGAGCCCGCACCACTGCTCGCCAGGCTCGTGGCCGAAGGCAAATCGTTCAATGGTTGAGGTGATGCCCCCCTGCGCCGCTTCGCGTCTTCCCCCCGACGGGGGGACGCACCCTGGGCCCGGCAAAGCCGGTTCCGCGGGCGCCCTGGGGCAGTCATCCCCGCCGTCTCATCGTTCAACCCGCAAGATATCTAGGACACCATCATGACCAACGCCGTCATCGTTTCCACCGCACGCACTCCGCTCGCCAAGAGCTGGAAGGGCGCCTTCAACATGACCCATGGCGCCACGCTCGGCGGCCACGCCGTGCAGCACGCTGTGCAGCGCGCCGGCATTGACGCTGCTGAAGTCGAAGACGTCATCATGGGTTGCGCCAACCCCGAGGGCGCCACAGGTGCCAACATCGCGCGCCAGATCGCCTTGCGCGCCGGCATGCCCATCACGGTGTCGGGCATGACGGTCAACCGTTTCTGCTCGTCGGGCCTGCAGACCATCGCACTGGCCGCACAACGCATCATCGCCGGCGAAGGCAGCGTGTATGTGGCCGGTGGTGTGGAGAGCATTTCCTGCGTACAGCAGGAAATGAACACCCATTTCCTGGCCGATCCGGCTTTGATGAAGTCCAAGCCCGAGATCTACTGGAACATGCTCCAGACCGCCGAGCAAGTGGCCAAGCGCTACAACATCGGTCGCGATGCCATGGACGAATACGGTGCAGCCAGCCAGCAACGCGCGACCGCTGCCCTGGAAAAAGGCCTGTTCAAGGACGAGATCGCTCCGATCACAGTGACCGCCGGCATTGCCGACAAGACCCTGGGTCTCATTACCAAAGAAGTCACCGTTGAAAACGACGAAGGCATCCGCGCCGGCACCACGTTCGACGGCATCCACGGCCTGCGCTCGGCGCTGCCCGGTGGCCTGATTTCTGCCGGCAACGCCAGCCAGTTCTCCGATGGCGCAGGCGCCTGCGTGCTGATGGACGAAACCCTGGCCGAAAAGCGGGGCCTGAAGCCCCTGGGCCGTTTCCTGGGCTTCGCTGTGGCCGGCTGTGAGCCCGACGAAATGGGCATTGGCCCTGTGTTTGCCATCCCCAAGGTGCTGTCGCGCCTGGGCCTGAAGGTGAGCGACATCGACCTGTGGGAGCTGAACGAAGCGTTTGCCGTGCAAGTGCTCTACTGCCGCGACAAGCTGGGCATTCCGGCCGACAAGCTCAACGTCAACGGCGGCGCGATTGCTGTGGGTCACCCTTACGGCGTGTCGGGCCAGCGCCTGACCGGCCATGCCCTCATCGAAGGCAAGCGCCGCGGTGCCAAGCGCGTTTGCGTGACCATGTGTATCGGCGGCGGCATGGGTGCTGCTGGCGTGTTCGAAGTGCTGTAAGAGCGCATCGCGCTGTTCGTCAAGAACCTGGTTGTGGCGTCATGCGCTTCACTCCCTCCCGAGTGAAGCGCTGGCGCCACAGCTGTTTGGGGTCTTTGCAGTCCTGGGCAGAGCCTGGCGACCGCTGCCTTGTCAATGGAAGAGAGAGATAGAAATGAACTTGCGTGCAACCCTGGATTTTCTTTTGTACGACTGGCTGGGCGCGACTTCGCTGAACGGGCGCGAACGGTTCTCCGATCACAGCCGCGAGACCTTTGACGCGGTGCTCGACACCTGCGAGCGCATCGCGCGCGACAAATACGCCCCGTTCAATCGCCTGGTTGACACCCAGGAGCCGCATTTTGATGGCGAGAAGGTGATCCTTCCGCAGGCCACGCACGACGCCCACAAAGCCTATGCAGAAAGCGGCATGCTGAGCGCCGCACAAGACTACGACATTGGTGGCATGCAGTTGCCCTACACCGTGGAAGCGGCGGCCAACTCGTTTTTTGCCATGGCTTCGGTGAGCATCGGCTCCGGTTTGTTGACCGTGGGCAATGCCAATCTGTTGATGAAACACGGTACCGAGTTGCAGAAGAAGGTCTTTGCGCTCACCGAGTTTTCGGGTCGCTGGTCGGGCACCATGTGCCTCAGCGAGCCACAGGCAGGATCGTCGCTGAGCGATGTGGCCACCCGCGCTGTCCCCGATGGACCGGGCAGCGAGAGCGATCCCCTGGGTCGCCGTTTTCGCCTCAAGGGCAACAAGATGTGGATCTCGTCTGGCGAACACGAGCTGACGGAAAACATCGTGCACCTGGTGTTGGCCAAGATTCCCGACGAAAACGGCAAACTGGTGCCCGGCACGCGCGGCATTTCCCTGTTCATCGTGCCCAAGAAGATGGTGAACGCCGAAGGCGGGTTGACGGGTGAGCGCAACGATGTGGCGCTGGCCGGGTTGAACCACAAATGCGGTTGGCGTGGCACCACCAACACCTTGCTCAACTTCGGCGAGGGCAAGTACCCGGTCGGTGGTCAGGCCGGTGCGGTGGGCTACCTGGTGGGCGAGGCCGGTAGAGGCCTGGCCTGCATGTTCCACATGATGAACGAGGCCCGCATTGGCGTGGGCCTGGCCGCGACCATGCTGGGCATGGCGGGGTATGAAGCCTCGTTGGAATACGCCAAAAACCGTCCGCAGGGCCGCCCCATGGGGCCGGCCGGCAAGGACCCTGCACAAGCCCAGACGCGCATCATCGAGCATGCCGATGTGAAGCGCATGCTGCTGGCCCAGAAATCGTATGCCGAAGGCGCACTGGCGCTGGAGCTGTATTGTGCGCGCCTGGTCGACGAGCAGCACACCGCCGCCGCCGATGCGGCCGACGATGCGCGCCTTTTGCTGGAGGTGCTCACACCCATTGCCAAGAGCTGGCCCAGCGAATGGTGTCTGGAGGCCAACTCGCTGGCGATCCAGGTGCATGGTGGCTACGGTTACACGCGGGACTTTCCCGTGGAGCAGTACTGGCGTGACAACCGCCTCAACATGATCCACGAAGGTACACATGGCATTCAAGGCATGGACCTGCTGGGACGCAAGGTCTTGATGGAAGAGGGCAAGGGCCTCCAGCTGCTGGCCAGCCGCATCAACGACACCATCCAGCGCGCGCGTCAAGTGCCTGAGCTGTCGGCCCATGCCCAGGCGCTGGAGCAAGCTTTGGCCCAGGTGGGGGCTGCGACCAAGGCCGCCTGGGCCACCGGCAACCCCACCGATGCCCTGGCCAACGCCGTGCCCTACCTGCAGGCCTTTGGTCACATGACGCTGGCCTGGGTCTGGCTGGATGTCGCCGTGGTGGTTCAAGCAGGCGAAGACTCGCCAGCCCGGACGGGACGTCTCGCCGCCATGCGCTACTTCTTCCTCTACGAGCTGCCCAAAATCGAGGCCTGGCTCAATGTGGTGAGCAGCCGCGACCAGACCTGCGCCGAGATGCCCGAGGACGCTTTCTGATGCTGCACCATGTTGTGATGTGGAAGCTCCACGATGCCGACAAGGCGAGCAACGTGGCCCAGGCGGTTCGACTGCTCGAGAGCTGTGCGGACATCGTGCCGGGCATGCTCCGCTTTGAAGTGGGTTGCGCGTTGCCCGGACTGGAGTGCACCTACGACGTGGTTCTCAACAGCAGCTTCGCCGATCGGGCGGCATTGGATGCCTACCAGGCCCACCCCGACCATGTGGCGATCAAACCGTTCATGAAATCGGTGGTGGCTTCGCGGCAGTGTATGGACTATGAGGCCTGATGCCCCCACGCT
>JBFHEQ010000357.1:0-4101 GCA_041584075.1 Hydrogenophaga sp. | reverse complement strand
GGGCCCACCGGCAGCGGCAAGACGCGCCTGCTACAAGCACTCGCGGCGCAAGGCGCTCAGGTGCTCGACCTCGAAGCCCTGGCCAACCACCGCAGCTCGGTGCTCGGCCACATCCCCGGCCTGCCACAGCCGAGCCAGAAACGTTTCGACAGCCTCATCTGGGACGCCCTACGAAAGTTTGACCCGTCGCAACCGGTTTTCGTGGAAAGCGAAAGCAAGAAGGTGGGCAACTTGCGCGTGCCCGACGCCCTCATCAACGCCATGCGCGAAAGCCCGTGCATCGACCTGCAACTGCCCGACAAAGAGCGCGTGGCGCTGCTGCTGGAGGACTACGACTTTTTCGTCAAAGACCCCATGCATTTCTGCGACAGGCTGCAAGCGCTGGTCGAGTTGCGCGGCAAGGCGGTTGTGGATGGATGGGTAGAAAAAGTGGCGGCGGGAAAAACCCCCGAGGTGGTGCTGGAACTGCTCACCCTGCACTACGACCCGATGTACTCGGCTTCGATCAAGCGCAATTTCACGCAGTATGGGCAGGCCCAGGCTTGCACGCTGCAAGACCGCTCTGCAAATGCCCTATCAGAAGCCGCAGCCCGTCTGATCGAGGTGAAGCAGGCCGACTAGGAACCGGCACGGCAGAAGGCATCGAAGCGAAACGCACGACACCCGAGGATCGTGGGGTGAGACCGCCAAGCTCAGGGTCGACCCCCGGGCACAGGTGGTCGTGCCACAGGAGACCGGTGTCTCGTGCGTCGCAGCCGATGCGCCTTCTGCCGCACAGGCTCCCAGGGCCTCGCCGCTGAGCGCTCTCCGTTCAGGGGCTGTCGCGCACCAAACGAACCGCAAAATAGCTGGTCCGGGCAAAGCTGGAGGTCGATGCCCGGTAAAAAGCCACGTGCCACGCAAACCACTGATTGGTCACGTCTGGCGTGGCAGACCAGTATTCGTTCGCGGACACTGCCGTGATGGAGCCCTTGGCGTCACCCGGTGCAGACTTCACGGCCAGGCCGGGAAACGCGGTGCTGTCGATGGCCGGGTTTTCACAGCCATGGTCCAAAAGGCTGCTCAACTCTTTCACATGGGGCAGGCGCCACCCGCTGGTTGCCTGGGCCAGCGCAAGCGCCGGTTCATGCCTGACCAGGGTTGGCACGCCCGTACAGGTTGAACCGTCCCAGGTCTGCCCAACACGGCAACGGGCCCAGACCAGGCCCGTCTTGTAGTCGGTCACTTCTGCGCCGTCGATCTTGAAGCGATCAACCGTGGGCACCGACGGGCACACCGCCTGAACGCCACAAGCGCCCAACAAAAGCAACGCGCCAGCGATGGATTTGGCAATCATCTTGATTTCTCCTGAATCGATTCTTTCGATGGGCGTTGTCGGCTTTGCAATGAAGCAGACCGGTGACCATGGGTGGTCGGTGATTGAGGCGCAACGCCGCGCACGGCCTTTTGATCTGCAACGCATCCTGGAAAAAACGTGTTCACAGGCCCTGGCTCATTGACCACCACGCACCAGGCGAACCGCATAATTCACGTATCGGTATTGGCTGCCCCCGCCTCCATTGGTGAAACCAAAGCTCGATGCCAACTGGACGTTCGATGCATCGGCAGAGGAAGACCAAAAATTTTGGAAAGACAACCCTGCATTGGGGAACCAGGCCAGATTGGCGGGCCCAAAGCTGTAATCAACAATGCTCTGCAGCTCGGCAGGGGTGGGGCGACGCCAGTCGCTGTAGCCGCAGAGCGCCAGGGCATTGACCGACTTCACGTAACCCATGGTGTTGTCGGCTGCACCGACTTCGGCCTGGGTCGGGCGGGAGCCATCCGGTTTTTGCGCCTTGTTCGGGTCGTCGTAGTTGGAATAGGTGTTGCTGCTTGCGCGCAGACCACTGGCGGTTTTGCCCTCCCAGACCAGTCCCGTGCCGTTGTCTTTGATGCATTCGGTGCGGGCGTAGGTGCCACCGCCAGGCTTGGGCACTTCGCTGTAACTCATGGTGTTCACGGCGGTGCGGTGGCCATCTTGCTGGCTGTTCAGCGCCACCACGCTGCTGGCGCTGCAGGCCACCACAATGTCGCTGCCGGCCTCATAACATTGCTGGTCGGTGATGCCGCTGTGGGGAATGGGTGCATAGCTCGAATCGACCACAAAATAGGCCGCATTTTCAAAGCTGTACCCCGGCAGCGTGTTCACGATCTGGTTCTTTTCCGATTCGCTGGCCGAATAGAAATGCGTGCCCGTCCTGGCCACGAAAAACCGGTAGAGCGGCTTCATGATGCCCACCGGCACCTGGCTCGCGTAGTACGCCACACCCTCGTAGCGGAACTGCGGCAAATTGGCCATCAGATAGGCTTTCTCGGTGGCACTGATGGTGTAAAAATGCACGCCGGTCGACTGGTTGAGAAACCGGTGCACCGGTTCCAGGCCTGCGGCGGGTACGCCGCTCACTTTGAATGCGGCGCCTTCCAATGAAAACGCAGGCATATTGGCCAGGATCGCAGCACGCTCGTCCTCGCTGGTGGTGTAAAAATGCGCCAGTGTGCTGCGGTTGAAAAACCGGTAGACCGGTACAAAAGACAAGCCGTTGAGCATCACACCGCTCTTGTGCAGTGCTGTGGTATGGGCTGGCGCAGCAGCTTGCGACAGCGCAACGGCGGGCGCTGAAGCATCGGCCGACGCTCTGGATGCCGTACTCGCCTCATCAGCAGCCCGCCGAGGTGATTCTGCGCCCGAACCCCCGCCGCAGGCGACCAACCCGAGCAGCACAGCGCCTGCCCACGCTGACCGCGCGACATAACCACTCAACGCAGGCTTCCCACTTTTTTCTATTTTCATCCCCACCTCCCTTTCGGCCTCTCCGCACAACCAGATCCAGCCTTTGCCTCAACAGATCAGAAGACCGCCAAGCAAGCGATGTTGGACAGCGCACCTGGCAAACCACAACCATCGATTAATCAATCAATGCTATCCGTGAAGGGTCGGACTGTTCTGAAAAATCAGACAGCCAACATCATTATTTCTGAAATCGCCACAACAACACATCCAGAGAGTGCTCGGCTTCGGTCGCGACACCCGGCACCACCCGAGGTTCGGTCATTTTAAAAATGGCCAGGTGCCAGGTGGATTCCATGTGCTCAAACGCACCCTGCCAAACCACGGGCCGCTGATGGCCAGCGGGCAACGCCGGCAGGGGTTCGGGCGAGCGCAGCGCGTCCAGCGGCAACAAGCGGCCGTCGAGCGACAGCATCCATCGTGACTGCTCGCGGTGGTACACAAGGCTCACACCCTGGATCAAGCCCATGCCCGACACATAACGGTCCACCAGGACCATCCGGGCCTCTGTTTCGCCAGGCAAGTGCCAGCGCGCCACCCTCGAAATGCCACCGATGGAGCGCAGCACCCGTTCCTCTTTGACCCACCCGCTGGCCGCCTGATCGCTTGAGTCGGGCTTGGGCGTCGCAGCGGAAACACCACACCCTGCCACGCCAAAGACCAAAGCGCCGGCAACCACCCTGCACAGCCAGGTCACGGCTTGCCGGTTTGACGCACGCCCATGATCAGCGGGCCCCATGTGAAGGCACGCTGTTCAGGGAGGGCTTTAGCCCTTTCAGGTACCGGATCCCGAGCGGAATACGCGGGTCGTGTGTTCCACAGGTGATCACGGTTGGCCCGTGATCAGACATCAGCGGGCTCGGTACCACGGCACCGGTTTCCGGCACCTTCGCGGCTTTTCGCGCACCACTCGACCGGGCAGACTTGTGCAAGAGACCACCCGAGTAATAGCGGGCAAATGGCAGCGTGATGGCGCCCCAGTCGTTGTGATCGGTGAGCACACCCAGCACCCCGTCGCCATTGAGATCTCTGGAAACGGGCGCCGCCGTCAAAGCAAAATTCTCGTCCCAGTCGGCATACACACCGGGCAGAGCACCCCGGCCCACGTTGCCACTTTCGTACAGCGCGCTCTCGTTCAAAGCGAGACCGCTGCCATCGGAGTAATCCACCGTAAACGGCACAGGGGTGGCGGTGCAGAGCGGATTCGTGGAACCGGGGTAACAGGCTTCAGTGCCGCCACCAAACCTGTCCTTCCACTTTTTGTATGGCCAGAT
>JBFHEQ010000356.1:0-4102 GCA_041584075.1 Hydrogenophaga sp. | reverse complement strand
CCAATGCAGCGACAAAGGCCGCAAGGAAATCAACCAGGATTTCCACGGCGCACTCATACCGGCTGAGCCGCTGCTGGGCTCCAAGGGCGTGGCCATCGCACTGGCCGACGGCATCAGCAGCAGCGCGGTCAGCCAGGAAGCCAGCGAGGCCGCCGTGCGCAGCTTCCTCGAAGACTATTTCTGCACCGCCGATGCCTGGAGCGTGAAGCGATCGGGTCAGCGTGTGCTGGCGGCCAGCAACGCGTGGCTGCACGGCCAGACCCAGCGCGGGCCGCACCGCCACGACCATGAACGGGGCTACGTCTGCACCTTCAGCGCCATGGTGATCAAGTCCACCACGGCACACCTGTTCCATGTGGGTGACAGCCGCATCTACCGCCTGCACCCCCTCGCGCTGGAACCCCTCACGGAAGACCACCGTCTACAGGTATCGTCACAGCAGAGCTACCTGGCCAGAGCCCTGGGCATGCAAGCTTCTGTGGACATCGACTACCTGGCCGTGCCACTGGCACCCGGCGAGGTGTACATGCTCGCCACCGATGGTGTGTACGAGTATGTCGACGCCGCCACGATTCACGCCGCGCTGCAAACCCACCCGGCAGATCTGGATGCCGCGGCCCAAACCATTGTGGCCGCCGCCCTCGAACGCGGCAGCCCGGACAACCTCACCGTCCAGCTGGTGCGCATCGACGCCTTGCCACCCCAGGACCTGGACGAAGTCGCACAGCGCAACGCCGCCCTCACCTTGCCGCCATTGCTCTCAGCCCGCGAGCGGTTTGACGGCTACCGCATCGTGCGCGAACTGCACGCCTCCAGCCGCAGCCACATCTACCTCGCCACCGACGAAGCTTCCGGACAGCCGGTGGCGCTCAAAATCCCGTCGATAGACCAGCGAGCCGACCCCGCCTACCTCGAACGCTTTCTGATGGAAGAGTGGATTGCAAGGCGCATTCACAGCCCCCATGTGCTCAAACCGTTTGTACCGACCCGAACAAGGCAATACCTTTACGTGGTGATGGAGTACATCGAAGGCCAGACCCTGGCGCAATGGATGCAGGACAACCCCAGACCCGACCTGCCCACCGTGCGCCGCATCGTCGAACAAATCGGCCGGGGCCTGCAAGCCTTTCACCGCATGGACATGCTGCACCAGGACCTGCGCCCCGCCAACATCATGATCGACGCCACCGGCACAGTGAAAATCATCGACTTCGGCTCCACCCGCGTCGCCGGCCTCGTGGAGGCCAACCCAGCCCAGGCAGACGAGCCTTTGCTGGGCACCGCGCAATACACCGCGCCGGAGTATTTCCTGGGTGAGCATGGCAGCGTCCACTCCGACCTT
The DNA here is from genome assembly GCA_041584075.1 of Hydrogenophaga sp. Taxonomy (GTDB): domain Bacteria; phylum Pseudomonadota; class Gammaproteobacteria; order Burkholderiales; family Burkholderiaceae_C; genus Hydrogenophaga. The sequence goes on along the minus strand of JBFHEQ010000356.1, from coordinate 2,760 downwards.
TTCTCCCTGGGCGTCATCACCTACCAGATGCTCACCGGTCGCCTGCCCTACGGCAGTGCCGTGGCCGCAACGCGCACGCCTGCCGATCAACGTCGCCTGGTCTTTGATTCCACACTCGCCAGCAGCAGGCCACTCCCTGTCTGGGTCGATGGCGCCTTGCGAAAAGCGGTCCTCGCAGACCCTCGGAAGCGCCAGGAAGATGTCGCAGAGTTTGTCTACGACCTTCACCACCCCAACCCCGATTTTCTTCGCCTACAAAGTCCTCCACTGGTCGAGCGGCATCCACTCGCCTTCTGGAAAGGCCTCTCTCTCGTGTTGCTCATGGCCGTGGTGACGCTGTCCTATCGGCTCGCGCAACAAGGCTGAACCAGTGAGCTCGCCCGATTGATGCAAGCGCCCTGCTCGCTGCACACCAGGGCTTGCGCTGGATCAAACGTGCCGCCCAAGACGGCCCAACGCACGCCAGCCGCGCTGTTAAATTCAAGGGCGAGCCCAATCCGGGGTGTGCAGCCAGCACACCCCAGCCCCCCCATCTGGAGACCCTTACATGAGCGCCAACCACACGGCACAAACCGGCATTCTCGAAACCATTCCGGCGCATGGCCGTTACCTGAGTTGCCAGTTGTACCTTGGCGCGGATCCGCGCCCCGTCCTGCAGCTCCTGGCTGCCCATACCGACGGCCTGTCCACCGTTGTGGGGTTGGGCGAGTCTCTGGTGACAACCCTCGGCAGCAAGGTGCCCGGGCTCAAGACTTTCCGGGGCATAGAAGGCTCACGAGTCAAGCTCCCCTCGACACCGATCGACCTCCTGGTCTGGTTGCGAGGCAGCGCGCGTGGCGAACTGCTGATCCGCAGCCAGCAGCTCGAAGCCCTGCTCGCGCCGGCCTTCGAAATCACGGACATCACCGACGCTTTCAACCATGCGGGCGGGCGTGACCTGACCGGCTATGAAGACGGGACCGAAAACCCTCAGGAAGACGAAGCTGTCAAAGTGGCTTTCCTGCCCGACGGCGCTGGCGCGCTGGCCGGCAGCAGCTTCCTCGCCCTGCAACACTGGCACCATCAACTCGATCGCTTCCACGCCATGCCCCGCCTGCAACAAGACCACACGATCGGACGCGAACTCGACAGCAACGAAGAACTGGACGACGCCCCCGCATCGGCACACGTCAAGCGCACCGCGCAAGAGAGCTTCGCACCAGAAGCATTTGTGCTCCGACGCTCCATGCCTTGGGCAGAGGGCAACCGGGGTGGCCTGGTCTTCACGGCTTTCGGGCATTCACTGGAAGCTTTTGAGGCCCAGCTGAAACGCATGTGCGGCGCCGAAGACGGCATCGTCGACGCCCTCTTTACCTTCAGCGAGCCGGAAACAGGGGCCTATTTCTGGTGTCCACCCATGCGCAATGGGCAACTTGACCTCGGCGCGCTGGCTGTCACCCACGCCTGACACCGTCAACGGAACGGTTTTTGCATATACCCATACACCCAAGGGTATATACCCACACCTCGCTTGACAAATATCAAGTCGGGTCAAGGCAAGGAAATGCACCATCAGAGAATTGCATGGCAGATCTGTTGATGGAGACCCAACATGGCACACATTGTGATTCTCGGCGCCGGCATTGGCGGCATGCCCATGGCCTACGAAATGAAGGCGCTGGCCCGCGCTGACGACACGGTCACCGTCATCAGCGACTCGCCCAAGTTCCATTTCGTACCGTCCAACCCCTGGGTCGCGGTGGACTGGCGCAAGCGGGGGGACATTGAAGTGGACATCGTGCCGGCGCTGGCCAAAAAAGGCATCCAGACCATCATCCAGGCCGCCAAACGGGTTCACCCGAGCAACAACCAGATCGAACTGGCCGACGGCAGCATGGTGGACTACGACTACCTGGTGATCGCCACCGGCCCCAAGCTCGCCTTCGACGAAATCGAAGGCCTGGGCCCTCATGGTGGACACACCCAGTCCGTCTGTCACGTGGCCCACGCCGAAACCGCCAAACAAGCCTGGGACGGCTTCGTCGCTGACCCGGGGCCCATCGTGGTGGGCGCGGTGCAAGGCGCCTCCTGTTTCGGACCGGCGTATGAATTCGCCATGATCATGGACACCGACCTGCGCAAACGCAAGATCCGCGACCAGGTGCCCATGACCTACGTGACGCCCGAACCCTACATCGGGCACCTGGGCCTGGGCGGTGTGGGCGACTCCAAAGGCATGCTGGAGGCCGCCATGCGGCAGCGCCACATCAAATGGATCTGCAACGCCAAGACCACCAGGATCGAAGCCGGTCAGATGTTTGTCACCGAACACAACGACCAGGGCGAGCCGATCAAGGAGCATGTGCTGCCCTTCAAACACTCGATGATGCTGCCCGCCTTCAAAGGGGTCGATGCGGTCTACGGCATCGAAGGCCTGACCAACCCGCGCGGCTTCATCACGGTGGACGAACACCAGCGCAACAAGACTTTCCAGAACATCTTCAGCATCGGCGTGTGCATCGCCATCCCGCCCGTGGAGTCCACACCGATTCCCTGCGGTACACCCAAGACCGGCTACATGATCGAGTCCATGGTGACCGCCACCGCACACAACATCCGGGAGCTCATGGACGGACAGGCGCCAACCCACAAGGCCACCTGGAACACCGTGTGCCTGGCCGACTTCGGCGACACCGGTGCCTGCTTCGTGGCGCTGCCCCAGATTCCGCCGCGCAATGTGAGCTGGTTTGCCGAGGGCAAATGGGTGCACCTGGCCAAAGT
>JBFHEQ010000355.1:0-4107 GCA_041584075.1 Hydrogenophaga sp. | reverse complement strand
GGCCTTGCGCGCCGCCGGCTCGCTGACGTGCAGGGTCACCGTGCGCGGCGCGATGTCGATGCCGAGCTCGGCCGCCTTGATCACCTCCAGCGGCTTCTTCTTGGCCTTCATGATGTTGGGTAGCGTGATGAAGCGCGGCTCGTTCAGGCGCAGGTCGGTCGTGATCACGGCCGGCAGCTTCATGGCCAGGGTTTCCAGGCCGCCGTCGATCTCGCGCGTGATGGTGGCGGTGTCGCCGCTGATCTGCACCTTGGAGGCGAAGCTGGCCTGGGCCCAGCCCATCAGCGCGCCGAACATCTGGCCAGTCTGGCCAGCGTCGTCATCAATCGCCTGCTTGCCGAAGATGGCGAACTGCACGCCTTCTTTGGTGGCCACGTGCTGCATCAGTTTGGCCACCGCCAGCGGTTCGAGCGCGGCGTCGGTTTCAATCAGCACGGCGCGATCGGCGCCGATGGCCATCGCGCTGCGCAGCGTCTCCTGGCAGGCGACCGGGCCGCAGGACACGACGATCACTTCAGAAGCGAAACCCGCCTCCCTGAGGCGAACCGCCTCTTCGCAGGCAATCTCGTCGAACGGGTTCATGGACAATTTCTGGTTCGAGAGATCGACTCCCGAACCGTCGGACTTGACGCGGGCCTTGACGTTGTAGTCCAGCACCCGCTTGACGGCGACCAATATCTTCACTTCATCTCCATGTGATTAAAAAATAGACAACTCAAGAACGGCAAGAACGAAGCCCGAATCCGGCTACTTCAATCCCGGCTCACTCCCACTTCCAGTCCTTGTACGTCTCGCGCAACTTGGTCTTGAGGAACTTGCCGGTCGATGTACGCGGGATTTCATTCACGAAAGCGAAACCCTCGGGCAACTGCCACTTGGCGAACGTCTTGGCCAGATGATCTCGAATCTCTTCCCCAGTGGCGCTCATGCCAGGGCGCAACACCACCACCGCCAGCGGCCGCTCGGCCCAGCGCGGGTGCGGCACTGCGATCACGGATGCCTCCAGCACAGCCGGGTGCCCCATCACGGCGTTTTCCAGATCGACCGAACTAATCCATTCGCCGCCCGACTTGATCAAATCCTTGGTGCGATCAGTCAACTGCAGGAAACCCTCGGAGTCAATGCAGCCGACATCACCTGTGCGCAGCCAGCCATCGGCAGTGAAGCTGCTTTCGTTGATAGGCAGGTCGTGATAGGAGCCCGTGATCCATGGCCCACGCACCTGAATCTCGCCGACCGCCCGCCCATCCCACGGTACTTCGCCGTTGTCGCCGACCAGACGAATCTCAACCAATGGCGCGGCCATGCCTTGCTTGATACGGAAGGCATATTGCTCTTCCTTGGCCAGTGCCCGCATGGAGGGTTTGAGCGAGGACACGGTGCCCAGCGGCGAAGTCTCGGTCATGCCCCAGGCAGTGCCAACTTCAAGACCAAACTCATCGAAGCCACGGAACAAGGACTCGGGCGCTGCAGAGCCTCCCACCATCATGCGCATACCAGGTACCAAGTTGTACTTGCCCGGGTTTGCGCGCAGCGTCTGCAGCAGCGACAACCAAATGGTGGGCACACCACCGGTGACGGTGACCCGCTCACGCTGGTACAAGTCGAGCAGCGATTCTGAATCGAGGTGCGGGCCAGGAAACACCTGCTTGGCACCGACGAATGTCGAGACGAATGGCAAACCCCATGCGTTGGCGTGGAACATTGGCACCACCGGCAGCACGGTGTCAGTACCTGACACGTTGATCCCCCCTGGCAGTGCCGCCACGAGCGTGTGCAGCACGGTGGAGCGGTGCGAATAGACGACACCCTTGGGGCTGCCCGTGGTGCCCGAGGTGTAGCACATGCCGCAGGGCGCGTTTTCATCGACTTCAACGCATTTGAAGTCATCGGTCGCTCCACCGATGAAGCCTTCATAGTCCTCGTACCCCTGCGGCACCGGCTTGCCTGTCAGCGGCACCACAATGATTCGCTCGAAGTTGACATCCTTGGCAAACTGCGCCAACAACGGCAGCAAAACATCGTCGACGATCAGGAAACGGTCCTTGGCGTGGTTGACGATGAATGCAATGTCGTGCGGGAACAGGCGCAGGTTGAGGTTGTGCATCACCGCGCCAGCCGCCGGAATGCCGAAGTAGCACTCGAGGTGGGCGTAATGGTTCCACATCAGGGTGGCGACCCGATCACCAGGCTTGATGCCGGCATTGACCAGCGCCTCCGCCAAACCCTTGGCCCGACGGTGGAAGTCGGCGTAGGTATGGCGGTGCAGGGACTTGTCGGGCATCCTCGATACGATCTCCACCTTCGAGTGGTACAGCTTGGCCCGCTCCAGAAAATGATTGAGCGAGAGTGGCACTTGCATCATGGTCGATTTCATATTCAACTTTCAACTTCAAAAAAATTGTCACTACAGACTCAACAAAAATCAGAAATCAATTCCCTACCCCCGGTGGGGTAACGGCTGACTTCGCGCTGCGCCTTGCGCGCCCGATGCCGCGACGCGAGGAAACAGCATCGAAAACATACTTTCCGCCAGCACATCCAGGTCCAGCCGCCCGGATGGTCGGTACCATTGCGCCGTCCAGTTGAGGGCACCAAGCACCGTCTGGCGCACCAGCACGGCATCGGCGTCAACCAGGCCCAGCGCCACAGCCTCATTGATCGGCACCATCCACAAGGCCTCGTAGGCGTCACGCAATGTCATCACACGGGTCTGGGCGGCCGGCGAAAGGCTGCGCCACTCGTAGAGCAGCACGGTCATCGCGTCGAGCCGCGGACCCAGCAAGGCCTTCAGGTGGCTGCGCATCATCGACAACAGTCGCTCGGGCAAGCGAGCCTCGCCGACCAACCCGTCGCACACCGACTGCATGATGTCGCGAACGCCCTCCTCCATGATCGCCACCAGCAGTTCCTCCTTGGTGGCGAAGTGATAAAAAAGCGAGCCCGAAGTCATGCCCAACGCCTGGGCAATCTCGCGCACCGAAGTGCGCTCGTAGCCCTGGCGCCGGAACTGGCTCGCCGCAGTCGCCAAAATCATGTCTTTTCGCCCGTTGTCACGTGCCTTTGTCATGACATATACTATACCATCTAACAAGCGTTTGGTCGATGTATTGGTTCTTGTTCATCATGTGTTGGTCGCTTCTAACGCCCACCTGCGGAAATGAGCTACCAGTGCAAGCCTCGACCACGCCAGTGTCAATCGGACTTTAAGGACAGACTCATGCTCACGCGCACCCTCTTTGATGAAGAACACGAACTCTTCCGGGACCAGGCCCGCCGCTTTCTGGAAGAAGAAGTCATCCCCCACCATGCCGCCTGGGAAGAGGAAGGCATCGTGCCGCGCGCGGTCTGGCGCAAGGCCGGCGCCGCCGGCCTGCTGTGCCCCGCCATACCCGAGCAATACGGCGGCGGTGGCGGTACGCGCCTGCACAGTGCCGTGCTGATTGAAGAAGTCTCGCGCGCCGGCACCAGTGGCATCGGCTTCGGCCTGCACTCCGACATCGTGGCACCCTATATCTTGGCCTACGGCACCGAGGCGCAAAAGCGCAACTGGCTGCCGAAGATGGCCACCGGCGATGTGATTGGCGCCATCGCCATGACCGAGCCGGGCGCGGGCAGCGACCTGCAGAGCGTGCGCACCAGTGCGGTCCGTGACGGCGACGAACTCGTGATCAACGGTCAAAAGACCTTTATCACCAACGGCCAGAACGCCGATCTGGTGATCGTGGTCGCCAAGACCGACCCGACGCAAGGCGCCAAGGGAACCTCGCTGGTGCTGGTCGAGACCAATCGCCCCGGCTTCACGCGCGGTCGCAACCTCGAAAAAATCGGCATGAAGGCGCAGGACACCTCGGAACTCTTCTTCGACGACGTGCGCGTGCCGATCAGCAACATCCTCGGCGGCGAGGGCAGGGGCTTTTTCCTGCTGATGCAGGAACTGGCCTGGGAGCGCATGCAAATTGCCATCGGCGCGGTAGCGGGCGCCGAGGCCGCGCTCGAATGGACGCTGGCCTACACCAAGGATCGCAAGGCCTTCGGCCAGCGCGTGATCGATTTCCAGCACAACCGCTTCAAGCTCGCCGAAATGAAAACCGAAGTGCAGGTCGC
>JBFHEQ010000354.1:0-4126 GCA_041584075.1 Hydrogenophaga sp. | reverse complement strand
TGCGCGGCGTGGCTTTTGCGGGATGAAGCGTGAGGCGCGAAATCCAAGGCAAGCCTGGACGGCTTGCCTGAATTCGCAACGAAGCGCATCGCCCGCAAAATCACGGCCCGCAAGGGTTCGGCTCAAAACGGGCGTCTGACGCACCTGTTGGCTTGCGTGTGCCGCCCGGCACACGACGCGCCAAGCAGGCACGCCAGCCATCCCGTTTTGGACCCGAACGCGCATCGCGGGCGTTTTGAACACCATCCCTAGCTTCCCACGTCCTTTTGCCACGTGCCAAGTACCACGTGCAAATGGGGGAGAAAAACGCATCCATCCAGAAGTTTCAGTGCGGCGGGCGCCCCTGATTGCGATCCTCGCCTGCCGGATTGCAGCCCCCAAAAGCTCCCAAGCCCTGTGCAGTCAAAAAAAGGGGCCTTGAAAGGCCCCTTCTGGCTTGGTCCAGCGGACCCATTCAAGGAACCACTGGCGGCTCCACAGGCCCACAAACGGGCGGCGGAGGTGTGCACTTGCCGCTGCCCTTACCAGAGTCTTTGCCCGAGTCCTTGCCGGAACCCTTGCCCCAGCATTTGCCTGAGTCTTTGCCGGAGCTCTTGCCAGAGCTTTTGCCGTGGCGCTTCTTCCAGCTGCGGCGACCCGAAGAGCAACCGCCACCGCCACTGACTTCGTTCATTTCTTCCAGATTCAATACGCGCATCGTCTTCTCTCCTTCAAGGTGTTTCCCCCCGGGGGGCATGCGTCCGCAGCGCCCGTTGATACCGTGTGATGCGGCCACAAAATGAGTACAAAATGGAACATCACATTTTGTTGCTTACGGCAAAGGGATTATAGGCAGTGGAGCAAATTTGGCAAATGAACCAGCGTTCGTCCGCGAGCGCTGGAGAGAGGCCTGCCGTCTCGGCAACGGACAAGGGCGCGCACAATGGCACCATGTCAAGCGCTGTCTCTCCCCCGCCGCCGCCGGTTTTCGGTCCCCAGACCACCACCGAAGAGCGATTCCTCATGGGGCCCAGGCAACTGGACGACTGGCTGGAAACCACCGAAACCCTGCGCCTCAGCCAGCCCATGCCGGACCGCGCCACCCTGACCGATCTGTGGCGCGCGGGCCAAGCCCAATACAACCAACTGGCCACCACCGAAGCGGGTGCGGCGGACCGCCCCATGGTGAAGCCGCTGCCCAAGGCCATGGACCGCCACATCGCGGCGCTGGTGGAGCACGAAGGTGTCCAGCGCACCTTTGACACCGTCCCGGTGGCTTTCGGCCTGGTCCCGCTCGACGCCCTGATCGTGTCGCAGTACAGCATGACCCAAGCTGTGGTGGACCACATCGTGGCCGACAACCCCGCGCCCATCGCCCCCCGGCGCCTGGCCGAGTTGTGCCTGCCCCTCAAAGCACCTGCAGCCAGCTTTCGCCTGGCCGGGCGCTCAGGACGGGAATTCACCTTTGTGTCCGACGCCCACGACATGCGCTTTCTGGACGCACAGGTGGTCGAGCCTGTGAACGTGCAGCAGGCGCCTGTGATGGGCCACCCGCAAGCCGTGGTGGCGCTCAGCGTGGGCTTCAGCGCCAACCTGCTCAACGCCGTTCGCTACAACGGGCGCATCGCGCTCAACAACGGCCATCACCGGGCGCTGGCGCTGAGGACCATGGGCCTCACCCATGTCCCCTGCCTGATCCAGCCTTGCGCCTCGATGGAGGACATGCAACAGGCGGCTTCTGCCGAAATCCTGAACAACGCCGACCTCTACTTCAGCGCCCCCCGTCCCCCGCTGCTGCGCGATTTCGACAACCCTTTGCTCGCGCACCGCTTTGCCGCCCCGCGCATGCGCCGGGTGCTGACCCTCAAACTCGACGTGCAACGCCGGCTGCTCGCACTGTGAGTCCCTATCCAAGAAACCATGCGCCGCCCGGCGCACAATCAAGCCCATGGACAACACCACGCCCCACACCCTCTACGCCCAACGCCGCGCACGCCTGGCCGCCCAGCTCGGCGCTGGCGGCGTCGCCATCATCCCGACTGCGCCTGAGCGCATGCGCAACCGCGACAGCGACTACCTGTTCCGGTTCGACAGCTATTTCTACTACCTCACCGGCTTCACCGAGCCCAACGCCTGGCTGGTGATCACCAGCGAGGGCCACACCACGCTGTTTTGCAACCCCAAGGACCTCGAGCGCGAGATCTGGGACGGCTACCGCCTCGGACCCGAGGCTGCCCCGAATGCACTGGGTGTGAGCGAAGCGCACTCGGCGAGCGAACTCGACACGCAGCTGCCGCGCCAGCTGGAGAACCGCCGCACGGTCTGGTACCCGTTTGCCACCCATGCCGGACTCGAGGGCCGCATCGACGGCTGGTTGCAGAAGGTGCGCGCCCGGGTGCGCTACGGCGCCCTGTGCCCCGACGCGCAACGCGACCTGTGCGGACCGCTGGACGAGATGCGCCTGTTCAAGGACGCACACGAAATCGGCGTGATGAAGCGCGCGGCGCAGATCAGCGCCCAGGCCCACATCCGCGCCATGCAACGCAGCGCCGCCATGATCCGCGCCGGTGAAGATGTGCGCGAGTACCACCTCGACGCCGAGCTGCTGCACGAATTTCGCCAGCACGGCTCGCAGTACCCGGCCTACGGCAGCATCGTCGCGGCTGGCGCCAACGCCTGCGTGCTGCATTACCGTGCCGACAACGCCCCGGTGCGCGACGGCGACCTGGTGCTGATCGACGCCGGCTGTGAACTCGACGGCTATGCCAGCGACATCACCCGCACCTTCCCGGCCAACGGCAAGTTCACCGGCCCGCAGCGCGAGCTCTACAACCTGGTATTGGCCAGCCAGGAAGCAGCCGTGGCCGCCACAAAACCCGGTGCGCGCTTCATCGACCCGCACGACGCCACGGTGCGCGTGCTGGCCCAGGGCATGCTGGATCTGGGTTTGCTGAACAAGAACGATGTCGGTCACCTCGACGACGTGATCGAGAAGCGCCACTACTTCCGACACTACATGCACCGCACCGGCCACTGGCTGGGACTGGACGTGCACGACTGCGGCAGCTATGTCGAGCCCGGCCATGTGGGCGAGCTCAGCGAACGGCGCGACCCGCTCTCCGGCGAGATCATCAAGGACCGCCCGAGCCGCGTATTGCGCCCGGGCATGGTGCTCACCATCGAGCCGGGCCTGTATGTCAGCCCTTCGGCCGATGTGCCCAAGCATTTCTGGAACCTGGGCATCCGCATCGAAGACGACGCCGTGGTCACCGACTCGGGCTGCGAACTGATCAGCCGGGGCGTGCCGGTCCAGGCGGACGAGATCGAAGCGCTGATGCGCGGTTGAAAGCTGCAGTCATGCACCTGCTGAGCGTCAACACCGGCTCGGTTCTGCCCTTGCGGGTGGCGGGCGGTCGCAGCGTGCTGTCGGCCATCGGCAAGGCGCCGGTGGCGGGTCCTGTGGCGGTGGCGGCGCTGGGATTGAAAGGTGACGATCAGGCCGACCCCAGCGTTCACGGCGGCCTGGACAAGGCCGTGTATGCCTACCCGGTCGAACACCTGGCTTTCTGGCAGCGAGAGCGGCGCGAACACGGGGCAGACCTGTTCGACGAACCCCTGCCATTTGGCTTCATGGGCGAGAACCTGAGCATCGCGGGCCTGATGGAAACCGAGGTCTGGATCGGGGACACGCTGCATTTCCCCGGCTGCGCCCTGCGCGTGACGGCGCCACGCGAGCCCTGTTTCAAGTTCACGGCCATCATGGGTTTTGCGCAGGCCGGCAAACGCATGATGCAACAAGGCTGCCCAGGCTTTTACCTGTCGGTGGTGCAAGCCGGCCTCATCGAGGCCGGGCAGACCTTCACGCTGGAGCCTGGCCAGCGTGGCCTGACCGTGAGCGATGCGTTTCGCGCCAAGCGCATCAAGCACCTTCGTTGAAAGCAGTGCCCGGTTTCAGCCGTATGCTGGGGGTCGGGTTGATCTGTTGTTCCCATTGCAAACGGGCGACAATGGCGTGAACCGATTCCGGTCACTTCTCCGAGACCCCAACCTATGAGCACCGAACGCGTTCTGTTTGCCTTTGTCATCGTGCTGGCGCTGACGCTCAACGTCGGCTTCATCGCCGGCGACATCAACGACATCAACCACC
>JBFHEQ010000353.1:0-4137 GCA_041584075.1 Hydrogenophaga sp. | reverse complement strand
TCCCGAACTTGCCCGCTTTGGACTCCAGCGCAAGGTTCAACACGATGAACAGCATGTAAAGAATGAACGCACCCACGCCAAAGGTGAGGCCAAACTGGGCAATTTGACCTTCGGTGTAGCCGAACAGTGTGACTTCCATACGAAATGAGCAGATGTGCGTCAGGCGATTGCAGGCGGCGCTGACCCGCTTGCCCGGCCTGAGAGGTCGCAATAGGCATGCCAACTGGCATGGGCGATCACGGGAATGACAACGATCAGCCCCAACAAGGCGGTCAACATGCCCAAAGCCACCAGCGCAGCGATCAACACAGCCCAGAGGGCCATGGGCGCCGGGTGCTCGGCGACCGCACGCCAACTGGCCAATACCGCCATGCTGACGGGCACGGAAGTGTCCACCAGCATGGGCAAGGCCACCACGGTCGAGGCGAACACGGGTGCGGCCAACAAAGCCCCCAGCAACAGCCAGGCTTCAAACAGTCCGACTTCGCGCACCAGCACCACGTGTCGCAAGAAGTCCACTGGCTTGTGAATGGGCACGGGAGACCACAGGGTGATCAGACCGGCCGAGGTCAGCACCCAACCCGTGCCGGCCAACCCCAGCAGCAGGCCGAAAATCACCAGGCGGCCGTCTCCCGATTTCCACAGGTTGACCACCTCGCCCACGCCGGCGCACCGACCGCTCTGGCAAGCACGGCTGACGTGATAGAGCCCGGTGGCAAGAATGGGGGCAACGATGAGGAAGCCCGAAAAGGCGCCGGCCAGCAACCAGAACTGGTCGCGCGCTGCCCAGAGCAACAGCGAGCCAAAACCCGTGAGTAGAAATCCATGCAGCAGCCCTGGAACCGGATTGCGCCGCAGGTCAGCCCACCCCAGCGCCAGCCAATGCCATGGGGAGCGCAGGCTTACAAGGCTCGCACGGGCCTTGGCTGAAGGGGATGGAGGCATCGATGGATGGGACATGGGTAGGGGTTGGTCCACACGCTGGTGTGGCACCGAGTGCAAGTTTATAGACGGCGTTGGCGCCAGCGGATTTGACAAATATCAATCAAGACATGCAGCTGGTGCTATCCAGCGGCTCGAACCAGCTCTTGCGTGTAACTGTGTGCCGGGTGTTCCAGCAACTTCAGGCAGTCACCGCTCTCCACAATTTCACCGTTTCGCATGACGACGACCTCGTGCGCCATGGCACGAATCACGTCGACGTCGTGGGTGATCAGCAGATACGTCAAGCCCCGTTCTTGCTGCAAGCGCTGAAGCAGTTTCAAGACCTGCTGCTGAACCGTGACGTCCAGCGCGCTGGTGGGTTCATCCAACACCAAGATCTCCGGCTCCACGATCAAGGCCCTGGCGATGGCCAGCCGCTGCCGTTGCCCACCCGAAAATTCGTGCGGATATCTCTGCAACCAGTCTCCGGCCTGGGACGGATCTTCCACCAGGCCGACTTCGGCCAAGGCGCTCTCGACGCGCTGCCGCCGCTGCGCCACAGACAGACCGGGCTGGTGCACCAGCAGGCCTTCACCCACGATCTGCTCCACACTCATGCGTGGCGACAGGGACGAGAACGGGTCCTGAAACACGACCTGGATGCGCTGGCGCAGGGCACGGGTCTGTTTGAGTCGCGCAGCTTCGCGCCAGTCGGTTCCCGAGGCACGCAATCCACCCTCGTAAGGCAGCAACCCCAGAACGGCCAAGGCCAGGGTCGACTTGCCCGACCCGGATTCACCCACCACACCCAGGGTTCCTCCCCGAGGAATCTTCAGGGTGGCCCCTTTGACAGCCTGAAAGGCGCCTTTGCTGAACCATCCGCGAAACCCCTGCAAGTGCACGGGATAGCTGACACACAAATCCTGCGTCTCCACAGCCGCTGGCGCGATCTGAACTGGGGGCAGTTCTTGCAGGCAACGCTCCGGGCGACTGGCCAGCAACCGCTGCGTATACGCGTGCCGGGGAGCAGAAAAAACATCTGCGACGCCCCCTTCTTCCACGACCACACCCCGCTCCATCACGGCCACACGATCCGCGAACCGCTGGACCAGATGCAGGTCATGGGTGATCAGCAGAACAGCCATGCCGTGTTGCCGTTGCAAGTCGCTGAGCAGATCGAGGATTTGGCCCCGCAGACTCACATCCAGCGCGGTGGTGGGTTCATCGGCCAGCAGGAGTTTCGGACTGCTGGCCAGCGCCATGGCGATCATGGCGCGCTGGCGTTGGCCGCCGCTGAGCTGGTGCGGGAACGCCCCCGCTCGTCTGCCGGGCTCGGGAATCCCGGTCGACGCCAGAAGCTCCACCACGCCTGCCTTGGCCTGCCCGGCCGTCAATCCTTTCTTGAGTTGCAACACCTCTGCTATCTGCTCCCCGACGGGGTACAAAGGGTTCAAAGCGGTCATGGGTTCCTGAAAGACGATCGCGACCTCGTCACCGCGCACGCCCCGCAGCTCACGCGCGTTCATGCGCAGAAGGTCTCGCCCTTGCAACAAGGCTGAGCCACTGATCTCGGCGTTCTGCACCAAGCGCAGCATGGCCAGCGCCGACACTGTTTTTCCGGAACCCGACTCGCCCACCAGGGCCAGTTTTTCGCCGGCCGCGATGTCAAAGCTGATGCCGTGGACCACGGGTCGACCGCCAAAAGCCACACGCAGGTCTCTGACACTGAGCAAGGTTCCAACAGCAGTGTTGGCCACGACTGTGTTCACCACCGGTTCCCCAGCGCGGTTCATGCGTCCGCCTTTCGGGGGTCGAGCGCGTCCCTCAATGCATCACCCATGAAAGTCAGCAGCAGCAGTGTGATCACCAGAACTGCAAACGTTGACATGGAGATCCACCAGGCGTCGATGTTGTTTTTTCCCTGGTTGAGCAACTCGCCCAGTGAAGGCGTGCCCGGCGGGACGCCCAGGCCCAGAAAGTCGAGCGAAGTCAGCGCCAGGATGGCGGCACTCATGCGAAACGGCAGAAACGTCACAACAGGCGTCAGGCTGTTTGGCAACACGTGGCGCCAGATGATCTGTGCGCTGGACAACCCCATCGCCCGCGCGGCCCGCACATAGTCCAGCTGGCGGTTGCGCAAAAACTCGGCCCTCACATAGTCCGACAGGCCCATCCAGCCAAAGAGGCTGAGCAATACGAGCAACAGGCCGATGCTGGGTGCAAAGACGGCCGAGAAAATGATGAGCAGGTACAGCTCGGGCATGGAACCCCAGATTTCAATGAAACGCTGAAAGACCAGATCGAGCTTGCCGCCGAAAAAGCCCTGTATCGCACCCGTCACGATGCCCAGCAGCACACCCACGGCTGTCAGCGACAAAGCAAACAACACGCTGACGCGAAAACCGTAGATCAGTTGCGCCAGAAGATCGCGCCCGCGGTCGTCTGTTCCCAGCCAGTTCTCGGCCGTGGGCTTGGCGGGGTTGGGCTCCCTGGCAAAGTAATTCAGCGTCTTGGGACCGTACGGATTCGGGGGATAGATGACCCAGTTGTCCCCTGCCGTGAGGCGCTCGCGGATGTAGGGATCCAGGTAGTCGGTATGGCTCTCGAAGTCGCCACCGAACACCGTTTCCGGATAGTCGTTGAACAAGGGTACATAAGTCTGGCCTTCGTAGCGCACGAGCAATGGGCGATCATTGGACAAGACTTCGGCGAAAAGACTCGCGACCACCAGCAGGGCAAATAGCACCAGGCTCCAGTAGCCAAGACGGTTGCGGCGGAAGCGTTGCCAGGCTCGCCGCGAAGGCGACAGCGATGGGGCAGATCGTTTAGGCACCAGGCCGTCACCAGCGGGTGACGCTACCCCAGCGCCGGCGGGCGAAGTCGCAGCCAACGGGCGTTTGGGTTCAATCAAATCGGACACGGGGATCGACCCAGACATAACAGAGATCGGACACCAGCTTGGTCAACAGGCCGATCAAGGTGAACAAGAACAGTGTCCCCAGGACTACGGGGTAATCCCGGCGGATCACACTCTCGTAGCTGAGCAGGCCCAGGCCATCCAGAGAAAAGAGGGTCTCAATCAGCAAGGACCCGGCAAAAAACGCACCGATGAAGGCCGCCGGAAAACCGGTCACGATGGGGATCAGGGCATTGCGAAACACGTGTTTCCACATCACCTGGCGCTCCGTGAGGCCTTTGGCTCGGGCGGTCACC
>JBFHEQ010000352.1:0-4153 GCA_041584075.1 Hydrogenophaga sp. | reverse complement strand
CGGGCCACCGCTCGTGAAGGCCGCCACCGGTGAGGAGCACACCGCCGACGAGATCGGAGGCTGTGATTTACACACCCAGGTATCCGGCACGGTCGATTATCCAGCCGACAACGAAGCCCATGCCATCGCTATTTGCCGAGAAATCGTTGCGCAGTTCAAGCCCGCGACGAAAAGCTACCTGCCCGAACGCGATGCCGAGCCACCCTACTACGATCCCGACGAAATGCTGGGCATCGTCTCGCCCGACCACCGGGTGCAGTTTGACCAGCGCGAACTCATTGCCCGCATCGTCGACGGCAGCCGCTTCCACGAGTACCAACCCGCTTATGGCACCACGCTGATCTGCGGCTACGCCTACATCTGGGGGTACCGCGTGGGCATCCTCGCCAACAACGGCGTGTTGTTCAGCGACAGTTCCAAGAAAGCGGCGCACTTCATCTCGCTGTGCAACCAGAACCGTACACCGCTCGTGTTTCTGCAAAACACCACCGGCTACATGATCGGCCGCAACTACGAAATGGAAGGCATCACCAAGGACGGCGCCAAGATGTTGATGGCGCAGGCTGGCAGCGAGGTGCCCAAGTTCACCGTCATCACCAGCGCTGCTTTCGGTGCGGGCTACTACGGCATGTGCGGACGGGCGTGGGATCCACGGATGATCTGGGCCTGGCCGAACGTGCACATGGGGGTGATGGGCCCCGATCAGGCCGCCAACACCCTCGCCGACGTGAAAATCGCCCAGTTGCGCCGCAAGGGCCACACGCCCGATGAGGCCGAGATGGCGCAATTGCGCCAGCGCGTGTACGAAAAGGCCGAACGCGAATCCAACGCCTACTTTGCCACCTCGCGCTTGTGGGACGACGGTCTGCTGGCGCCCACTGACACCCGCAACGCACTGGGCATGGCACTCTCAGCCGCCGCACACGCCCCGATCGCCGACCCGCACTACGGAATTTTCCGATTCTGAAGGGACAACATGACAGAAGACACCACCTTCGGCTTCGACGATGAAGCCCTCGCAACCCGCCCCACCGTCTACCAGAGCGGACTCTTCGAAGGCCAGGTGGTGATGGTCAGCGGCGCCGGCAGCGGCATCGGCAAAGCCATCGCCTTCCTGTACGCGCGCCTGGGCGCCAAGCTGGTCATCTGCGGGCGCGACCCAGCCAAGCTAGAGAGCTGCGCCGAATGGCTGCGCCGGCTCGGCAGCCCTGATGTGCTGGTGCACCCCATGACGATCCGTGATCCCGAGCAGGTGGAACAGTTGATCGACGTGGCCTGGCTGCACTTCGGACGCATCGACGTGCTCGTCAACAACGCCGGCGGGCAATTCCCGCAGCGGGCGCTGGACTACAGCGTCAAGGGCTGGAAGGCGGTGATCGACACCAACCTGAACGGAACCTGGTACATGATGCATGCGATGGCGCGCCGCTGGCAGGGCACCGGCACGCGGGGCAACATCGTCAACATCGTCGCCACCTTCCAGCGGGGCATGCCGGGCGTGGCGCACACCTGCGCTGCGCGCGCCGCGGTGACTCACCTGTCTAAAACTGTTGCAGTGGAGTGGGCGCAGCATGGCATCCGCGTCAATTGCATAGCGCCTGGAGCGATCGCCAGCACCGGCTTTCGTCAGTACTCCCCCGAGGCGGTGAAGGCCTTCGCCGGAGCCAACCCGATGAAACATGTCGGTGACGTGCAGGACGTGGCCGAGGCAGCGGTCTACCTCAGCGCGCCCAGCGGCAAGTTCGTCACCGGCGAACTGCTCACGGTGGATGGCGGCGGCGTGCTCTGGGGCGAAGTCTGGACCATCGCCAAACCCGATTACTTCAAGGTGAACACATGAATTCGGCTGACTCGCAACACCCCAAGTTCGGCCCGGGCGACGAGGCCCTGGCCGCACTCCCGACGGTCTATCGCGACGACCTTTTCGCCGGCAAAGTGGTGCTGGTGTCGGGCGCCGGCAGTGGCATCGGCAAGGCGATTGCCTTCCTGTTCGCGCGGCTGGGTGCCACGCTCGCCATCTGCGGGCGCAAGGCCGACAAACTCGAGGACTGCGCCGAAAAACTGCGCGCGCTGTCGGGCCGTGAGGTATTCACCTACCCGATGACCATCCGCGACCCCGAGCAGGTGGACGCCATGCTCAGTGCCGTGTGGGAACGTTTGGGCGGCGTCGACGTGCTGGTCAACAACGCTGGCGGCCAGTTTGCCGCCCATGCCATGGACTTCAACGTCAAGGGCTGGAACGCGGTGATCGACACCAACCTCAATGGCAGCTGGTACATGATGCAGGGCGCGGCCAGGCGCTGGGTGGAGCAAGGCCGGCCCGGCAACATCGTCAACATCACCGCCGCCATCGACCGCGGCCTCACGGGCATGGCGCACACCACCGCCTCGCGCGCGGGCGTCATTGCGCTGTCGCGCACGCTGGCCATCGAGTGGGCAGAGCACGGCATCCGCCTGAACTGCATTGGCGCCGGCGCCATCGAGAGCAACGGTTTCAACAACTACCGCGAAGAAAACGTTTCCACTTTCTACTCGTGCAATCCGATGAAACGGGCCGGCGACGTGCAGGACATCGCGGAGGCGGTGGTCTACCTCGCCGCACCCTCGGGCAAGTTCATCACCGGCGAGGTGCTCAACGTCGAAGGCGGGATGCTGCTGTGGGGCGAGTTCTGGCCAGCCGGAAAACCCGACTACTTCAAGGTCGATCAAGAGTGACCTCACAACCCCCTCTTCCGTCGGCAACGTGCTCCCACGGGCCTTTTCAGCAGCTCGTCGGGTACGACATCCTGCACAACGAGCGCGGCCTGTATTTCCGGCTGCCGATCCGGCGCGACCACCTCAACCCCCACGGCGTGCTCCACGGCGGCGTGCCCCTGACCTTGCTCGATGCGGTCGGGGGCAGAACCCTGATCGACCGGCCGATCCCGGGCAGCGGCCAGCTCATCCAGTCGTCGGTAACGGTCACGCTCACCGTGGATTTCATCCGTGCGGTCGGCACAGGAATCCTGTTTGCATCGGCAACGCCGGACCACATCGGCAAGACGCTGGCCTATGTGTCGGTGAAGGTCACGCTCGACGCACTCGACGGAGACATCGTGTCGCGCGGCATCGGCACCTACCGCATCTACACCAAGTCACTGGTCAAAGCGGTCTGATCGGTGCTCGGCGGAGACCGCCCGGCAAATCACTGCCGCTCAATGCAAATGATCATCGGGCGGCGGAAGGATTTTCAGCTCGCGGTTGATGCGTTCGATTTGGTCGGGCTGAAACTGCGTCGAATGCCTGTGGTCCATTTTCCCCAGCCCCCACCATTCTTCGACTACAAGAGTTCGTCGTCGTGTTCGCCAATGAACGGTGCGGGGCCTGGGCGATCAGTCACCGTCCGGCTGAACCTTGGTGCCGGCGAAGGTTGGAGCACGCCGTCTCGCTCAAAGAAAGTGCCGCGCGCGCTGTTGTGTGGATGATGTGCAGCCTCTTCCAGAGTCAGCACCGGCGCAAAGCACACGTCGGTCCCTTCCAGCAACGCACACCAGTGCGTGCTCGGCTGGGTGCGGAAGATGTCGGTGACCTGGCGTTTGAGCGTCGGCCAGACGGCCGGATCGCGTTGCCGTTGAAACTCGGGATCGCTGATGCCCAGCTTCTCCAGCAGCAGCACATAGAATTGGGGTTCCAGTGATGCGATCGAGATCCATTTCCCGTCAGCGCACTCATAGGTGTCGTAGAAATGCGATCCGCCATCCAACAGGTTGGCCTGCCGCTCATTCTTCCACATTCCCAGCGCCTTGAGGTCGCAGACGATGGAGGTCAGCAGCGCAGCGCCGTCGGTGATCGCAGCATCGACCACCTGACCATGGCCAGAGGAGCGCGCTTCAAGCAAAGCGCAAACGATGCCAAAGGCTAGAATCATGCCGCCGCCGCCCAGGTCGCCAACCATCGCCGGCGGCGCTACTGGCCCGCCGTCCGAGCGGCCAATCATGCTGAGCGCGCCCGACAGCGCAATGTAGTTGATGTCATGCCCGGCGGCCTGCGCGAGCGGGCCGTCCTGACCCCAGCCGGTCATGCGTCCGTAGACGAGTCGCGGGTGGCGTGCCAGCAGCACGTCCGGGCCCAATCCCAGCCGCTCCATCACGCCCGGGCGAAAACCCTCGATGAT
>JBFHEQ010000351.1:0-4158 GCA_041584075.1 Hydrogenophaga sp. | reverse complement strand
GTCAAACCCCGCCCCGTTGTCGCGCACACAAAACTCCACCATGGCGCCGGTCTGCCCGACCCGCTCAAACGAGATGCTCGGCTGCGGTGTCTGGCTGGTGTATTTCCAGGCATTGCCCAGCAGGTTTTGCAACACCACCCGCAGCAGCACAGGGTCCGCCATGGCCCGCAGACCGGGCTCGATGCTCCAGGCCACTTTACGCTGGGGATCTTCGCGTTCGATGTCGACCACCACCGCCTGCGCCAGCTCGCTCAGGTTCAGCGCCTGCGGGTGTACCTCGGCCCGGCTTTGATGCGCCATGGTCAGCAAGTCGGTGATCAGCAAGCCCATGCGGCGCGCGCTGTCGCGGATGCGGCGCAAGTGGATTTTGCCTTCGGAGGACAAAGTGTCGGCCTCCTCTTCCAGCAGGCTCGCGAAACCATGGATGCTGCGCAGCGGTGTGCGCAAATCGTGTGAGACGCTGTAGGCGAAGGCCTCCAGCTCTTTGTTGAGGGCCCCCAGCTCGCGTGTGCGGGCGTCCACGCGTTCCTCGAGGGCGTCGTTCAGGTCTTGCAGCGCCAGTTGGGCCGAGCGAACTTCCGTGACGTCCTGCAATGTGCCCTGACAACGCACCAGCTCACCGTTTTCAGCTTCGAAGATGCCCAGCGCGTGCACGTGTTTGATGCTGCCGTCCGGCAATATCACGCGGTGGGCCACGTCCATTTTCACGCCCCCTTTGATGGCCCGATCAAACTGGTCTGTAAAGGCAGCCCGGTCTTCCGGGTAAACCCGTTGAGCGATGTCGTCATAGGTCACGCCACCCGCCGATCGCCGCATGCCCATGATGCGGTAGACCTCGTCAGACCAGATGAAATCCCGCGTGCGAAGGTCCAGACTCCAATGACCCACTTTGGCCAGCTTCTGCGCATCTTCCAGCAGTCGCGCGCTTTCGCTCACGGCCTGGGCGCTGCGTTCGACCCGTGACAACAACCAGGCCACCGCGCTCCCCCCCATCAGCAACAGCAAAGACAACGCCGCGGTCAACCACCGCGAGCGTGTCAGGCTGGCGTCCAGCGGCGCGAACACCGACGCCTCGGCCAGACCCACCACCAGCACGATGCCGCTACCCGACAAGCGCTTCCAGCCGAACAACCGGGCCACCCCATCCACAGCGCCTTGCTCCCGGTACGTACCCGACGTGCTCAAGGTCGATTGAAAGAACGGCCTGTCCAGTGGGACGGCCTTCCCCAAGGTGCCTGAGTTGTTCACGCTGTGCGACATCACGCGGCCGGAAGGGTGAAGCAATATCAACACATCCTGCTCGGACATGACCAGCCGACCCAGACCCTTGGCGAGGAACGCGGTCGAGACCGCCATCACCAGTTCCCCAGCGAAGCGACCCTCCATGTACAAAGGCCGGGCCACCGGTATCAGCCATTGACCGGTCAGACGTGAGACCACCGGCGCCCCGATCACCAGATGGTCTGCCCCTGTGCGCGCATCCTGAAAGTGAAGCCTGTCATCCGCGAAGACCTCCTTGTTCTTGTCGAGGCTGTTGTAGACCACCCGCCCCTCGGCATCCACGACCGACAGGTGCGACACCATGCCGGACGGCAGGCTCTTCAACTCCGCGGTAGACCATTGCTCAACAGCAGCCGGATCCTGCACCCAATCCACACGGAGGTCTTGCAGCGCGTGATCCACCAACGCAAATTGTGCTGCTGTCTGCCCAGCCATGGCGTCGGACAACTGCAGAGCCCGCCGCTCGGCCCTGGCCATCACTTCCTTGCGCAACTCGTCTTGCCAGCGGACGCTCAAGCCCCACAACATCGCCACAGCAGACGCCGTGAACAGCAACACGACCAACACCAACACTCGGCTGGGTGATTTCAAACCATTCGCTCCTGAACTCGCAAAGACACGCCCCCACGGACGTGGGACTCCCCCGTTTTACCCCAGCCCGGCGCTCGAACCAAGGTATCGGGGGCGCGGTGTGTGGCGCATTGCATGGTGCCCCCGACTTTCGGTTGCTGAACAACGGGTGCGTTTGGCACGCCGAGGTCGGGCCGGTCAGCGCTGATAGCAAAACCATTTGAAACCATCTTGCATATAAGTAATTACTGAATTACATTGTGGCCATGCCAAACGCCACCCTTGCCAGACCGATGGCCAAACAGCCCACTGAAGCCCGCCAGGCCAGCCTGATCGCGGCGGCCTTGGCGTTGGCGGCCGAGCGCAGTCCAGCCGAAGTGACCACGGCCCAGCTGGCAGAGGCCATTGGTGTGACCCAGGGAGCGGTGTTTCGCCACTTCACGAGCAAAGAAGCGATCTGGCTGGCGGTGCTCGATCACATGAGCGAGCGATTGCTCGTGCGCCTGCAGGCCGCAGCCGATCGCCATGCCGGTGATGCGCTGACAGCACTGGAAGCGGTGTTTGAGGCCCACGTGGGTTTTGTCACCGAACACCCGGGCATGCCACGCCTGGTGTTTCAGGAACTGCAACGACCGGATGACACGCCGCTGAAGACCGGCGTGCGCCGCTTGCTGCAGGCCTACCGGGCGCTGCTGCTGGGTGTGTTGCAGCGCGCGTCCGAGCAGGGGCAGCTGGCCCCGGCCACGGACTTGCCCGCGGCGGCGGTGTTGTTCATGGGCTCCATCCAGGGCCTGGTGATGCAGGCCCTGGTGAGTGGCGACGTGGCTTCAATGCAGACCCAGGCACCCGGCGTTTTTCAATTGTTGCGCCGGGGGCTCAGCACATCGCCCACCGTGGCATAACCCCCTCCAACGTCTCCCCCGCTTCCCGGAAACCGTCATGAAAACCTCCACCTCACGCCGATTCATTCTGGGCGCCCTGGCCATCGCACTGCTGGGCGCCCTGGCCTGGGTGGCGCTGCGCACGGGTCCTCTGGCGCCGGTGAAAATCCAGACGACCCGGGTCACCACGGGCAGCGTGGCGCCCGAGCTGTTCGGCATCGGGCAGGTGGACGCCCAGCGCAGCTGGGTGGTGGGGCCGACCACGCCGGGGCGCGTGCTGTCGGTGCAGGTGGATGTGGGCGACCGGGTAGAGCCCGGGCAAGCGCTGGCCGAAATGGACGCCATCGACATGAGCCAGCGTCTCGCGGCACTCGACGCTTCGCTGGCGCGCGGGCAAAGCAACCGGGCAGCGGCGCAAGCCCAGTTGGCCGACGCAGAAGCCAAACGGGCCCTGGCCGATGCCAACCTGAAACGCAACCAGGATCTGGCACGGCAGAACTTCATCAGTGCGGGCGCGCTGGAAGCGCGCACCCAAGAAACCGCCTCGGCCAGCGCCGGCCTGCAAAGCGCACAGGCCAACCTGGATGCGACCGCGCAAGACCTGAACCGCCTGCGCGCCGAGCGGGCGGCGCTGGCGCAGCAACGCGACAGCCTGAAGCTGGTGGCGCCAGCGGCGGCCATCGTGTCGAGCCGCGATGCGGAAGCGGGCAGCACGGTGGTGGCAGGGCAAGCGGTGTTGAAACTGATCGACCCGGCCAGCCTGTGGGTCACGCTGCGGGTCGACCAGGGGCGCTCAGCTGGGCTGGCACCGGGTCTGGTGGCACGCGTGACGCTGCGTTCACGGCCAGGAGAGACGTTTGAAGGCCAGGTGGTTCGGGTGGAGCCACTGGCCGATGCGGTGACGGAAGAACGGCTCGCGCAGGTGGCGTTTGACACCGTGCCACAAGGGATTTCTGTGGGCGAGATGGCCGAGGTGACCTTGCAGTTGCCGGCCAGCGCCAGCGGTTTGCTGGTGCCTAACGCGGCCTTGCAGACCCAGGCGGGCCAGCGCGGCGTGTGGCTGCACAAGGAAGGCGGGCTGCACTTCGTGGCCCTGCGCACCGGGGCGAGCAGCCTGGACGGCATGGTGCAAGTGACGCCGCTGGACGCCGACGCCTTGCGGGAAGGCGATGCGGTGGTGGTCTACAGCCAGAAGGCGCTCGCGGCGGACACGCGCATCTCCGTGGTCGACACATTGATGCCCGCAGGAGCCGCCCAGTGATCAGCCTGGCCGGACGCGACATCCTGCACGGGTGGAGCAAGTACGTCTTGACCGGGCTGGGCCTGGGGCTGCTGATTGGCGTGACGCTGACCATGGCGGGTGTGTACCGTGGCATGGTGGACGACGCCCACGCGCTGCTGGGCAACAGCGGGGCGGACCTCTGGG
>JBFHEQ010000350.1:0-4166 GCA_041584075.1 Hydrogenophaga sp. | reverse complement strand
TGTATTGGTGGGCCGGCCTGTCATCCACGGCTTGGCCAATGCCGGCGCGGCTGGCGTGGCACATGTGCTCAGGCTGTTGCGCGATGAGCTGGAAATCGCCATGGCGCTCTGTGGCTGCCGGTCGCTGATCGATGCGCCATCTCAAGGCATCGCAGGAACGGTAAAGAGCAAGGACTCATCGAATGAAAACCCGAAAAATATATAAATAGGACTGATTCGCATTTACAATACGGAATTGACGGTACCTCCGGCGACACAACAAGGAGCACGCATCCATGATCCATGGTCTGGCCATTCTTGCAGGCAGCTTCACCCTGGTGGGTGTGGCGGCCTGGTGGGTCTTCAAAGGTTGAACTGGACACGGCGTGATTTCGCGATGACCATGCCCACCAGCAACGCCTAAGCTACGCTGCCGCTTCCCGCCACTAAACTATGACCTCTGCCAGCGCAAGCCTCCCTTTCTCACCCAGCGCCAACCTCCTGGAGCGGCCTGCCCCACCGAACATGAACCGTCGCATCTTGATCGTGGCCAGCGTGGTCACCTTCCATGCGTTCGCCCTGTGGGCCTTGCAAGCCGGCTTTCTGCGGCATGAGGTGGAGCGGGTCATGCCTGCCGAAGTCGTGGTCGAGTTGATCGAGTTGCCCCAGCCGCAGATAGCCCCGGCCCCCGAGCCTGTGCCACCGCCACCGCCCACCCCGGTTCCGGTGTCACAGCCCAAGCCAAGGCCCAAGCTATCCCCCACACCCGTACCTGAACCGGTCATGGAACCCGCCCCGGAGCCAACCCTCAACACGCCAGCAGCAGACGACCCGCCCCCGACGCTGGCGCCGCCATCCGCCGCACCAGCAGAGGCCTTGCCGGCGAAACCGCCAGCGCCCCCTGCCCCGCCTGCACCACCCAAAATCGAGCTGCCATCCAGCCATGCGAGCTACCTGAACAACGCCCCGCCCCGGTACCCCGCCTTGTCCAAACGCCTGGGTGAACAGGGTCGGGTGGTGGTACGTGCGCTGATCGACCCCAACGGGACGGCCAGTCAGGCCACGGTCAAAACCTCCAGCGGCTACGAGCGGCTTGACCAGACCGCCGTGCAAACTGTCCTGAAATGGCGCTACGTTCCGGGCAAGCGCGCCGGCGTGCCTGAAGCCATGTGGTTCAACATTCCGCTCGACTTTGTGCTCGAGTAAGCCACCTCATTTGTGCCTGTTTTTTCACCTTTTGAGAGATCCCTGCCCATGGAACCCCAACTCGCCACCACCGGCCTCGTCCACGTCTGGACCCAGGGCGACGCCGTCACCCGCACCGTCGCGCTGATCTTGCTGTTGATGTCCTTGACCACATGGATCATCATCCTGTGGAAATTCCTTGATCAGCGTGCCCACCGCCGCCAGGCCAAGGCCTGTGTGAGCTTCTGGCACAGCGGCGACTTCGCCGAAGGTATCGACAAACTGGGCGACCAGGACGGCAACCCGTTTCGCGCCCTCGCCACCGAGGGCCGCGAGGCCACCCGCCACATCCTGCACAAGGATGGCAAGAGCGGCACCCAGTTGCACGACGCACTCGACGTCAGCGACTGGGTCGAGCGGGCCCTGCGCAACAGCTTGGACAACTTCACCGTGCGTGCACAGAGTGGCCTGACCATGCTCGCCTCCATCGCCTCCACAGCCCCCTTCGTGGGCCTGTTCGGCACCGTCTGGGGCATCTACCACGCCCTGCTCGGGATCGGAGCCGCCGGCCAGGTCAGTATCGACCAGGTCGCAGGCCCCATTGGCGAAGCCCTGATCATGACCGCGCTGGGCCTGGTGGTCGCCATTCCGGCCGTGCTCGGGTACAACGCCCTCGTGCGCGGCAACAAAGGCATCACCCACCGGCTCAACCGCTTCGGCAACGACCTCCATGCCTACTTTGTCACCGGCGCCCGCGTTACCGTGGGCAGCGACGACGGCAAAGTACTTCCCATGAAGCGGGGTTGACACCATGGCCATCGGAACCCAGGACGACAGCGACCAGATGCTCAGCGAGATCAACATGATCCCGTTCATCGACGTCATGCTGGTACTGCTCATCATCTTCATCATCACCGTGCCGGTGATCAACCATGCGGTCAAGGTGGATCTGCCGCAGGCCAGCCACGTGAAAGCCATCGACAAGCCCGAAAACATCCGGCTCACGGTGGATGCCGGCGGTGACTACTTCTGGAACGACGCACCGGTTGCCGACGTCGAGCTGGAGCTTCAGTTGCAAAGTGCAGCCGCATCGGCCATCCAGCCCGAATTGCACATCAGGGCCGACAAAGACGTTCGGTATGAACGCGTGGCACAAGCCATGGCCGCCGCACAACGCGCTGGCTTGAGCAAGATTGGCTTCATCACCGAGCCCAAAGGCCCCTGATCCCGCTCGACCGATCCGCCCCGAGAGGACACATTCATGAACAGCCCACCCGATCGAGCGCCACCACAAGGCGCCCTGTCACAGATCAGTCACCAGACCACACCGGCGGAGGCCGCGGCACCTGAAGCCACCCACCGCATCCAGAGCCATGACGTCATGCAAGGGCGGAGTGCCATTGCCATCGAACACAACGGCAGCATCTACCGCCTCCAAACCACCCGCCAGGGCAAACTCATCCTTACCAAATAGGCGCTCGTTCAAACAAACGCAAGAACGCTCCCTGCTTTCATCGTGGGGCGATCTGAAGCAGCCCAGTCTGCTTCGGATTCGCTTTTGGACCAGCCATCGAGCCCGACTCTCTTAGCCAGTCTTTTTTTTCCACGCACACCCTGAGCCAAAAAAAGGGCCGCTGACAGCGACCCCTTTCTGGATGCCTCAAGGGCTCAGCGGATTCAAAGCCCAATTGCAGCAATGCCCGCACGGGCAATCAGCGCGTCGTCGGACGACTTCACGCCGCTCACGCCCACGGCACCCAGGCACTGGCCATCTTTCATGATCGCCACACCGCCCTCCAGCAAACCCGAAACGGCCGGTGCACTGAGGAAAGAGGTACGACCCTGGTTGACCAGGTCTTCGTAGAACTTGCTGTCTTTGCGGCTCAGAGCAGCCGTGTGGGCCTTGGCGGGGGCAATGTGAGCCGACAGCGCAGCCGCGCCATCCAGCCGCTGCAGCCACAACAGGTGACCACCATCGTCCACGATGGCGATCGTCACAGCCCACTGGTTCTTCACCGCCTCGGCCTCGGCCGCGGCTGCGATGAGTTTGACGTCGGCAAATTCGAGTTGAGCCTTGTTTTTCATGAACTTTTTTCCCATTAACCGGATCACATGAACCGGAAACACGGCCAGCCCCATCGGCCCGCCAATCCGGCAACCTTAACCCATTCATTGCCGGCATTGAAGTCACAACTCGTTTGACTTGCTGTTGAATCGCCGCAAAAGCCCACTCCGGGTTGAATTTGGCCCTGTGGGCCGCACCTGACTCCCATGCCTTCTACAATGGGCCCAGCTCGACCTCCCGGTCGATCGATGAATTGCTACACGTTCAAGGAGATCCTCATGAACCAACCCCTGTCTTCCGGCCGCTTCGGCACCGCCATCTCCAGCGCCGGCGAGCGCAACAAGGTGATGCGCAACACCTACTGGCTGCTGGCCTTGTCCATGCTGCCCACGGTGCTCGGCGCCTGGGTCGGTGTCGCCACCGGCATCACCGCTGGCCTCACCGGCTTCATGGGCCTGATCGTGTTCCTGGGCGGCGCCTTTGGCTTCATGTTCGCCATCGAGAAAACCAAAAACTCGGCAGCCGGTGTTCCCGTGTTGCTGGCCTTCACCTTCTTCATGGGCCTGATGTTGTCCCGCATGCTGGCGGCCGTGCTCGGCTTCAGCAATGGTGCCAGCCTGATCATGACGGCCTTCGGCGGCACAGCCGGCGTCTTCTTTGTGATGGCCAACCTGTCGACCATCATCAAACGTGACCTCTCCGGCATGGGCAAATGGCTGTTTGCCGGTATGTTGGCCGTCTTCTTTGGCGCCATCATCAACGTGTTCGTGGGCAGCACCGTGGGCATGGCCGTGATCGCCACCCTGGCCATCGCCGTGTTCAGCATGTACTTGCTCTACGACCTCAAGCGCATTGTCGATGGCGGTGAAACCAACTACATCACGGCCACCCTCGGCCTGTACCTCAGCCTGTTCAACATCTTCCAGAGCCTGCTGGC
>JBFHEQ010000349.1:0-4172 GCA_041584075.1 Hydrogenophaga sp. | reverse complement strand
CGGTGTTCCGAGAACACCTGCTTGCAGCCATAAGAGAAGCGTTTGAAGAAAGCGAAATCCTGTAACAGATCGCGCTTTTCGTCCAATGCGTCAAACAGCAGTGGCTGGTGGGTTTCCAGCCACTGCATGGCTTTGTCAAACGAATCCATCCGGTCCAGGGGATGCAGGGCCGGGTCGGCCACGATGCCCACGGAGTGGGATCCCGATGACAGGGGAATGAGCCACACCCAGTAGCCGGCCCCGACCAGGTGGTTGGTGGACAGCCAGCGTGCCTGGGGGTCGCAGCGGGCCCGCCACTCGATGTTGTCGGTCCATTGGTCGATCGTGATGCGGTCCTTGATGCGGAACCAGACCGCGTGGCAGGCGTGGTCGTTGCTCTCGGCCAGTTGCAGCTTGCGTTTGATCTGTCCTGCGCGACCGCAGGCATCCACGACCCAGCGTGTCTGGGCGGTGCGGGTGACTTCACCCTGGGTGTAGCCCACGGTGTGTGGGGATTGTTCGCCCTGTGTCGCTTGCGTCAGGTCGATCTGGCGCACCGTGGCCCCTTCTTCAAAGCGGATGCCGCGGGTTTGGGCTTCTGCCGCCAAGAAGTTCTCGAAAATGCCACGATCGATCTGGTAGCTGGGGACGGTCAGGTGGCGGCTCGTGCCAATCTCGGTGACCTGGTCCAGATCGCGCCGGCCTTCGGAGAAGAAGAAGCGGAAGCCGAACTTGCGCAGCTGCGCCGTCTGCAGGTGTTTTTTCAGACCCAGCACCTCACTGAAATAATGGGCGCCGATCTCCACGGTGGATTCTCCGACCTTGTGGGTGGCTTCCGGCAGAGGCAGGGTCTTGCGCTCCAGCACCAGGATATCCAGGGCGGGTTCGCGCTGCTTGAGCTGCAGGGCGAGGGTCAGGCCGGCCAGGCCGCCGCCCAACACCACGACGTCGTGGTCACTGTGTGAGGTTTGCATGTCCCAAGTATCGTCGCAAGCCCGGGATTTTTACGTATCAGAGCGTATGCAGGGTGTTGCCTGACGGCCGGTGCGGATGCCCCGGCTGCGGCAGAAGGGTCTCGATGCGCAGGCTCTGGTGTTCTGAGACGGGCAGCTCCAGCACGGTGGCCCGTTCGGACGCGAGGGCGTCCAGCAGAGGCAGGGCGGGCGACATGCCGTTGGCTGCGAGGGCTTGTGCCCCGGCTGACGGGGGCGGGCTGGCCTGCGGGCTGCGCGGGACCAGTTGCCAGCGCAGAGCCGGCTGCTCGAAGGTGAGGGCACCGGGGCTGATGACCAGCGCCAGCGCCATGGGGCCGGCGCTGGGCGCGGTGTGGATCAAAGCCCCAACGGCGGCTGTGTCGTACCCCACCAGCAAGACGGGTCGCTGCTCGGTCTGGGCCATGGTGGCCGCTTCCAGCAGACCACAGGCAAAACTGTATTCGCCTGCGCTCACGGCGGAGTGGGTTTGGCGGTTGTGGGCGAGCATGCTCCAGACACCAGCGGGGGCGTTGTGGATGGAGTGCACAAACCGGGTGGGTGAAACCAGCCGGGGCGTGTGCACCAGGGTGCTGCAGAGGTGGTCGATCACGGGCAAGTCGCCGTGTGCCGAGGTGAAGACCGCCAGCAGTTCGCTGGCTTCCCGGCCGGCTGCCGATACCGCTGCTTCGGCCACGTGCAGCGCCAACGCCACCGTTTGCGGCGCGCGTCGGCGATCCCCAGGCGGAAGACCGAGTGGCGCAGGCAGGGGCCGAGGCTTGGCCAGGCTCGGGGCTTCACCTCGGAAGGTTGCTCGAGCCGCTGACCAGTCGGGCAGGGTGGGTGCCCAGAAGGCGATGCCTTCGATGGCGAGTGTGAAGGTCTGCATCATGCTGCTGCCGACCCGCCGAAGACGAGCACACAGTTGCTGCCACCAAAGGCAAACGCATGGCAGGCCGCGGTCTGGACGGCCTGCCGCTCGGTTTGCAGCAGGAGGTACGGGGCGATGTCCGGATCGGCCTGGCGGGTGCCAACCGTGCCCGGCAACAGTCCGCGCTCGATGGCCATGAGCGAAAAGACAGCGCCCAGGATGCCGGCCGCTCCCAGGGTATGGCCGACCAACCCTTTGGTGGAGCTGACCCGGGTGTGCGCGTCAAAGTGTTTCACGATCAGTGCGGCTTCGACGGCATCGTTTTTGGGTGTGGCGGTGCCGTGCGCGTGCAGGTAGTCCACATCGTGGGCCGTCCGCCCGGCCTGGTTCAGGGCCATCTCCAGAGCGGCCTGCATGCCCAGCCCGTCGGGTTGTGGGGCCGACAGGTGGTGGGCATCGCTGGATTCTCCGCACCCCAGCAATTGCAGGCCTCCAGACCCCCGTTCCAGCAAGGCAAAGCCCGCTGCCTCACCCAGGTTGATGCCCCGACGATGGGTGTCAAAAGGTCGGCAGGGCTCGGGAGACACCAACTGCAGCGCGTGGAATCCGAAGAGGATGCTGCCGCACAGGCTGTCCACGCCCCCGACGACCACGGCATCGGCCAGACCCAGGGCCAGCAGGCGCCGGGCCGATACAAAGGTCTTGGCGCTGGAGGAGCAGGCGGTCGACACCGTGTAACAGGGGCCTTGGGCGCCCAGCGCTTCCGAGACAAAAGCCGACAGCGCATGCAGGTTGTGCAAGCGGTGGTCGTTGGGCTGGCTGGGGAAATGGCCGGTCGCGTCGAGCGTCCGGTAGGCATCTTCAGTGGCGCCCACGCTGGAGGTGGTCGACCCCAGCACCACGGCAACACGGTCGGCTCCGTGCACCGCCACCGCTCGCTGGACCGCCTGGGCAAACCCGTCGTTGTGCAGCCCCAGCCAGGCCAGGCGGTTGTTGCGGCAATCCCAGTGGCGCCAGCGAACGGGCAGGGCCTGATCCAGGCCGGCCACCCGGCCGACCCAGGTGTCCAGCGCTGCGGCCATGGGTGCGCTGCCGAGATCCTGTGGCCCCAGGGGCGAGAGACCGCTGCGGTTCGCCTCGAATGCCATTGCGTGCGCCTGCAGGCCGGCGCCCAGCGCTGAGAGGGCGGTGTAGGCGCTGATGCGCACGGGGAGACTGGCAGGCATGAGTGGCGGATCGGGAGGGGCGACCGCATTGTAGGAGCGATGCCCATCCTGGGTAGGGTATGGCCTTCAAGCTGCTCCCGCTTTGTCGGGAATTGTGGAGGCGGCCGGTAAAATATGGCCTCTCCGGCGGATTCGCCGTTTGCCGGCGGCATTGCCGTCCGCGCGCTCCCCTCTACCTTTCCCTGACCTCCATGCCCCACGATATTGCTTCCCCCGCCGTCGAGGCGTTGATTCCAGAAGTGTCCGCTCTCATCGTTGAGGCATTGAATCTCGAAGTGGCCGCGGCCGATATCGACCCCGACGTGTCCTTGTTTGGCGAAGGGCTGGATCTCGACTCCATTGATGTGCTGGAGCTGGCCTTGGTGGTGTCCAAGAAGTACGGCTTCCAGATGCAGGCCGATGACCCCAACAATGAAACCATTTTTTCGTCCCTGCGGGCGCTGACGGCGCACATCGCCAACCACCGTACGGTCTGAGCATGCAGATGTGGCCGGTGGTGCGCGCGGTGGGCGCCGGTTTGCTGGCCGTGGCCTGGGCCATCGCGTCCTACTTCAACAGCGCCAGTGGTCAAGCGTCCCACTGGGGTGTTGCCCTGGCGCTGGCGCCGCTCGGCACAGTGGTGGTGCTGGGCTTGTGGCGCATGCCGCAGCGCTGGGGGGCCGCCACACTGGGTCTGGTCCTCGTGGGCCTGCTGATCTGGCTATGGCCCTGGTTGACCCACCGCATTGCCACACTGTATTTCCTGGAGCACATGGGTGTTTACACGTTGCTGGCGGTGTTCTTCGCGCGCACGCTCTCCGGTCCCGGCGAGTCGCTGGTGACGCAAATGGCGCGTCGGGTCCATGGTGGCGTCTTGAGCGAGAGGCAACTGCGCTACACCCGCCAGGCCACGTGCGCCTGGAGCCTTTTTTTCGCTGCCATGGTGCTGGTCTCGATAGGCCTGTTCATTTGGGCGCCTTTGCCCGTCTGGTCGGCCTTTGCCACGTTGCTGGGCGGCCCTTTGATCGGCCTGATGTTCCTGGGTGAACTGGTGGCGCGCCGGCTCTCCCTGCCCGGCGAGGACCGTGCTTCGCTGTCGGAAACGGTGCGTGCCTGGCGCGTTCACAACGCCAGCAGCAAGCGCTG
>JBFHEQ010000348.1:0-4190 GCA_041584075.1 Hydrogenophaga sp. | reverse complement strand
TACGCCCGCAGCGGCTTCAAACGCCTGCCGTCCGAGAGCCTGGAGCACAGCCTGTCGGTTCTGTTGCCGGTGACCCGCGCCTGAACATTTTGCAGCGGGGGCATTGGCTCCGGGTTTACCCTGATCGCGGATGCGATTTAGGGTCCCGTCCCTAAATCTTTCACGCGAAATGCCTGGCGAATGGTTGGCGGAGGCCCTTTTTGCGGTAAAAATAGCACGACCGTTCGATTATTTCGACGGTCCTTTTTTTTGACTGCTCCGAGTTTGCCACTGCCCCTCCAGATGTCCATGAGTACCAATCCCCCCGCCAAGCGAAGCCCCCGGTCTGTGACCGAGGCGCGCCCGCTGCAAAAAGGGCAACAGACCAAGGCCGCGATCGTGGATGCGGCGTTGGGACTGGCGACCCAGATCGGCCTGGAGGGTTTGTCCATCGGCGCTTTGGCCGAGGTCATGCAGATGAGCAAGTCGGGGGTGTTCGCCCATTTTGGATCGCGGGAAGAGCTGCAGATTTCGGTGGTGCGCGAGTACCACGCCCGCTTTGAGGACGAGGTCTTCTATCCCGCGATGGCTTTGCCCCGTGGCCTGCCCCGCTTGCGCGCGCTGTTTGACAACTGGATGAAGCGCACCTCGGTGGAGATCGACTCGGGGTGCATCTACATCAGCGGCGCGGTGGAGTTCGACGACCGCCCGGGGCCGGTGCGTGACGCCCTGGCCAGCTCGGTCAACACTTGGCTGTCGGCCATGCGCCGGGCCATCGAGCTCGCGTCGGCTGAAGGGCATTTGGTCGCCGGACTGGATGCGCACCAGACCGCGTTCGAGATCCACGCATTGATCCTGGCCCTGCATTACGAAGCCCGCTTCCTGCGCAGCCCCGACTCGGTGAACCGTGCCCTGCGGGCCTTTGACAGCATTCTGGCCCGCTGTGCAAACAGCGGTGCACAAACCGCCAACCTGGTTGCCGGCGATGCCGTGCCGCCGGCTGCTCGGTCGCGCAAGAAGCAGGGCACCCCCGCCTAACCCACGTTTTCATTCTCACAAACCTATCTCAGGAGTATCGCCATGCCCGTTTACAACCCACCCCTGCGCGACATGCAGTTTGTGATGCACGAAGTGCTCAAGGTCACCGACGATTTCAAGTCCATGCCACAACATGCCGACGCCGACATCGAGACCATCAACGCGGTGCTCGAAGAGGCCGGCAAGTTTGCATCCGAAGTGATCTTCCCGCTCAACATCAGCGGCGACACCGAGGGTTGCCAGCTGGACACCAAGACCCACGAAGTCACCACACCCAAGGGTTTCAAAGAAGCCTACAAGACGTATGTCGAAGGTGGCTGGGCCGCGTTGTCGTGTGATCCCGAGTATGGCGGCCAGGGCTTGCCGCTGGTGGTCAACCAGTGTCTCTACGAGATGATGAACTCGGCCAACCAGGCCTGGACCATGTACCCCGGCCTGACCCATGGTGCTTACGCCTCGCTGCACACCTACGGCACCGACGAGCAAAAGGCCGCTTACCTGGCCAAGATGACCAGCGGCGAATGGACCGGCACCATGTGCCTGACCGAACCGCATTGCGGCACCGACCTGGGCCTGATGCGCACCAAGGCTGAGCCCCAGCCCGACGGCACCTACAAGATCACCGGCAACAAGATTTTCATCAGCGCCGGTGAACACGACATGGCCGACAACATCATCCACCTGGTGCTGGCGCGCCTGCCCGATGCCCCCGCCGGCATCAAGGGCGTGAGCCTGTTTGTCGTGCCCAAGTTCCTGGTGAACAAAGACGGTTCGCTGGGCGAGCGCAATGCCATCCACTGCGGCGGCCTGGAGCACAAGATGGGCATCAAGGCCAACGCCACCGCCCAGATCGTGATCGATGGCGCCATCGGCACCATGATCGGCAAGCCCAACAAGGGCATGCAGGGCATGTTCGTGATGATGAACGCCGCCCGCCTGGGCGTCGGCAACCAGTCGCTGGGCCTGACCGAAGTGGCTTACCAGAACGCCCTGGCCTATGCCAAGGACCGCATCCAGATGCGCTCGCTCAGCGGTGTGAAGGCGAAAGACAAGCCGGCCGATCCCATCATCGTGCACCCCGATGTGCGCAAGATGCTGCTCACCGCCAAGGCCTACGCCGAAGGTGGCCGCGCGCTGTCGATCTACAGCTCGGTGCTGCTCGAGAAGGTGCACAACCACCCCGACGAAAAAGTGCGCAAGGAAAGCGACGAAATGCTGTCGCTGCTGACGCCCATCGTGAAAGCCTTCCTGACCGACAACGGTTACCAGGCCGCCACGATGTGCCAGCAGGTGTTCGGTGGACACGGCTTCATCAAGGAATGGGGCATGGAGCAGTTTGTGCGCGATGCCCGCATCAACATGATCTACGAAGGCACCAACACCATCCAGTCGCTGGACTTGCTGGGCCGCAAAGTGCTGGGCGACAACGGCGCTGCGCTGAAGAAGTTCGGCAAGCTGGTGGGTGCGCTGGTGCAGGAAGAGGGCGTGAACGAGAAGATGGCCGAGTTCATCAACCCGATCGCTGTGCTGGGTGAGCAGATCACCAAGTTCACGATGGAAATCGGCTTCAAGGGCCTGCAAAACCCCGACGAAGTGGGCGCTGCCGCCGTGGACTACCTGCGTGTCGCGGGCCACCTGGTGTTTGGCTACTTCTGGGCCCGGATGGCGCAGGTGGCCTTGCGCGAAATCGCTGCGGGCAACACCGATCCGTTCTACCAGGCCAAGCTGCAAACGGCACGCTTCTACTTTGCCAAACTGTTCCCCGAGACGGCTTCGCTGATGCGCACCGCCCGCGCTGGTTCGGCGTCCTTGATGGACACCGACGCCGCACTGGCTTGATTTTGGCCCACCCCTGCCGCGCTTCGCGCGACCCCCTCAAGGGGGCGGCACCTGCGGACTGGCCAAGCCAGATCCGCGGTGCCCCAGGTTCAGAAGCCACTCATTCCCCGGAGACCTTCATGTTCAAACAATCTGCTCTCTTTCTGTTGTTGGCTGCCGCCAGCGTTTCGGGCTTTGCCCAGGCCACGCCGGAAGGTCTGTGGCGCTCCATCGACGACGATTCGGGCAAGCCCAAGGCCGAGATCCGCATCGTGGCCAACGCCGCCGGCGTCCTGATGGGCAAGGTCGAGAAAGCGCTGATCGAAAGCAAAGAACCGCTGTGCACGGCATGCACCGACGAGCGCAAGGGCAAACCCAAAGTGGGCATGGAGATCATCCGGGGCGCCAAGAAGTCGGCCTCTGAGTCGGTCTGGGAAGGAGGCAACATCCTCGACCCCGAAAACGGCAAGGTGTACACGTTGAAGATGACACCCATCGAGGAAGGCAAGAAATTGCAGGTGCGCGGCTACATCGGCCCGTTTTACCGCACGCAGGTCTGGCAACGCGTGGAGTGATTGACCCACCCCTGCCGCGCTGCGCGCGACCCCCTCAAGGGGGCGGTGCTGGTGGCCCGGCGGAGCCGGTTCCACGGCACCCTGGTTGAAGACCGAAGCCGGCTTGGCTGGCTACAAAAGTGATTGAAAGATTCTGATGAAACGATTTCAAGTGAACAAAGTCGCCGTTCTGGGCGCGGGTGTGATGGGTGCGCAGATCGCTGCCCATCTGGTCAACCTCAAGGTGCCGGTGGTGCTGTTTGATCTAC
Organism: Hydrogenophaga sp.; assembly: GCA_041584075.1. Lineage (GTDB taxonomy): Bacteria > Pseudomonadota > Gammaproteobacteria > Burkholderiales > Burkholderiaceae_C > Hydrogenophaga. The sequence goes on along the minus strand of JBFHEQ010000348.1, from coordinate 532 downwards.
CAGCCAAAGAAGGCCCAAAAAACGGCATCGTTTCTCGCGCCGTGGATGGTCTGAAGAAGCTCAAGCCGTCGCCGCTGGGCGTGGCTTCTGATGCGGCGCTGATCGGCCAGGCCAACTACGAAGAGCACCTGGAGCAGTTGCGCGGTTGTGACCTCATCATCGAGGCCATTGCCGAGCGCATGGACTGGAAGCACGATCTCTACAAAAAGATCGCGCCGTTCATCGCAGAGCACACCATCGTCGCGTCGAACACCTCGGGCCTCTCGATCACCGAGTTGAGCAAGGGCTTGCCCGACGCGATCAAGCCGCGTTTCTGCGGCATCCACTTTTTCAACCCGCCGCGCTACATGACGCTGGTGGAGTTGATCAACACGCCGACCACCGAACTCAAGATCCTCGACGACCTGGAGGCTTTTGTGACCAGTGGTCTGGGCAAGGGCGTGGTTCGCGCCAAGGACACCCCCAACTTCGTGGCCAACCGCATCGGCATCGCCGGCATGCTGGCCACCATGAAAGAGGTGGAGAACTTTGG
>JBFHEQ010000347.1:0-4195 GCA_041584075.1 Hydrogenophaga sp. | reverse complement strand
GTGGGTGTGAACACGCCACCGTAGATGCCGCCCATGATGATGCCCAGCAGCGCCAGGCCCCACATGGATTCGCGGAACGAGCGCAGCACTTCACGCAGTGGCGCCTTGGGAGGCGGCGTGAGTTGCAGCTTGCCCGCGCGCCACCACACTGCCGCCATCAGCATCCCGCCCAGCAGGAGACCGGGTACCACGCCGGCCATGAACAGACGACCCACCGACACCTCGGTCACGGCGGCGTACACCACCATCACGATCGAGGGCGGGATCAGGATGCCCAGCGTACCGGCGTTGCAGATCACGCCCGCAGCGAAATCTTTTGTGTAGCCGTTTTTCACCATGCCGGCGATCACGATCGAGCCGATGGCCACCACCGTGGCCGGACTGGAGCCCGAGACCGCTGCGAACAACATGCACGCCAGAATCGATGCGATGGCAAGACCGCCGCGCATGTGGCCCACCGCCGCGATGGCGAAGTTCACCATGCGCCGGGCCACGCCGCCTGTGGACATGAGGTTGCCCGCCAGCACGAAGAAGGGGATCGCCAGCAGGGTGTAGTGTTCGCTGGTTTCGAACAGCTTGATGGACATCGACGCCAGCGAATCCTGCGAGAAGAAGAAGATGGTCAGCAGGCTGGACAGGCCGAGGCCAATGGCCACCGGCATCCCCATGGCAATGAAAAGGAAAAGGCAGGCAAAGAGGACCAGCGTGTTCATGCGTTTTCCTTGTCAGCGTTGAGCTTCATGGCGTCGGCCACTTCGTCGGCCAGGTGCAGGCTGGTGGTTTTGCCCGTGACCAGATTCCACAGGATCTGGAGGAAGCGGAACGCGACCATGGCATAGCCGATGGGCATGATGATCAGCACCTGCCAGCGCTCGATGGGCATGTCTTCAAACTCGATGCCCACATCCTTCATCTTGCTGACGTATTCGGTGGCGCCCACCATGACGAAAGCCACGTAGACCAGACAGAGCAACACCACCACGATGCCGCTGGTGCGTTGTACGCCCGGGGGCATGAGCTTGACCAGGGCATCGACCCCGATGTGTGAGCCCACGCGCACACCATAGGAAATGCCGACAAAGATCATGAAGGCGAAGCAAACTGTCGTGAGCTCCAGGTTCCAGGAGTAATTGGTGTTGAAGATGTAGCGCCGCACGACCTGCATGAAAGCCAGCCCGGTCATGGCCAGCAACATCAGGGACATGATCCACTCTTCAAGTCGATCCAAGATTTTCAACATGGTGGGTTCCTAAAAAAACCCCGGCGAAAGACGCATCCGCACCAAGGGGCATGGTGTGAACAGGTCCTCAGCCAGGGTTCTGGAGAGGTAGGGCAGAAGGCCGAGGGTTACTTGTTGGCTTTTTGTGCAGCCTGGATCAGGTCGGCGCCAATTTCACCTTCGAATTGTTTCCACACAGGCTGCATGGCCGTGCGCCAGGCTTTCTGCTGCTCGGCGTTCAGGGGAACGACCTTGGCCTTGTTGTCGGCAATCACCTTCTTGCGGAACTCGGCGTCTTCGTCGTTGGCCACCTTGTTGCCAAAGGCGATGGACTCCTTCATGGCTTCGTTCAGGCCCGTGCGCACGTCGGCTGGCAGACCATCCCACCATTTGGTGTTGGTGATGACCATGTAGTCAAGCACACCGTGGTTGCTCTCCATGATGTAGCTCTGCACTTCATGGAATTTCTTGCTGTAGATGTTGGACCATGGGTTCTCGGCTCCGTCGACCACGCCGGTCTGCAGCGCCTGGTACACCTCGGCAAACGAGAGTTTCTGCGGGTTGGCACCCACGGCCTTGAACTGCGACTCCAGCACGTCAGATGCCTGGATGCGGAACTTCATGCCTTTGGCGTCACCGGGCATGGCCAGCATCTTGTTGGCCGACAGCTGCTTCATGCCGTTGTGCAGGTAACCCAGACCCGTGATGCCCTTCTTGGTCATGGAGTTCAGCAGATCCTGGCCTTCTTTGCTGGCCTGGAAGCGGTCCACGGCGGCGAGGTCGGAGAACAGGAAAGGCAGGTCAAAAATCTGCAGCTTGGGGGTGTACTTGCCGAACTTGGCCAACGAAGGGGCCAGGATTTGCACATCGCCCAGCAGCAGGGCTTCCATTTCCTTGCCGTCACCGAACAGCTGGCTGTTGGGGAACACTTGCACTTCGACTTTGCCGGCGAGCTTCTTCTCGGCCAGCTCTTTGAACTTCAGGGCGGCTTGACCCTTGGGGGTCACGTCGGCCACCACGTGGCTGTACTTGATCACGATGGGGGCTGCGTGGGTGTTCAGGCCAACAGCGAACAAGGCGGCGGCCAGGGCGAATTTGAGTTTCATGGGGGATGTCTCCAATGCAAGGTCGGTCCGGATTGGACTGGCCGTCAGTGTAAAGAGGGTTGGCAGCGCGGCCAACTGTGGTGTTCAACAGCAGGGAAAACCCTCATTCCGTCAGCCGGGCGTCAGGGATGCTGGCGGTCAGTGACCGAGTGCGGCGTGGGCGTCCTGAATCCACTGCGGGCCGATGCGTTCGCCCAGTTGCTGGTGCACCGGTTGCACCGTGTCCCGCAGCCTTTGACGTTGCGCGGCTGTGGGTTCGTGCACGGTGGTGGTGCCGGCCTGGCGCAGGGCCTCAAGGACCTTGCTGTTCTGGCTGTCCGCGATCTGGTTGCCATAACGAAGTGCATCACCCAGGGCGCTGCGGAGGATGCGTTGGTGCGTGGGGGGCAGGCTGCGCCAGAAGCGTTCACTGGTGATCACCGCATACCCGAGGTAGGCGTGCCCCGTGAGCGTGAGGTCGGTCTGTTCGCGGTGCATCTCCTGCGTCCAGAAATTCGACAAAGGATTCTCGGTGCCCTGCACCACCTGTCGGGCCAGGGCTTGTCGCGTGGCTCCAAACGGGAGCTGAACCGGGATCGCGCCGAGTGCCCGCATCTGCGCGGCGATCACGCGTGAAGTCTGCACCCGCATGCGCAGGCCCGCAAAATCGGCCGGCCGCAACAAAGGGCGGTTGGCACTCATGTGCTTGAATCCGTTGTCGAGAAAACCCAGGCCCACCATGCCCTGTCGCTCCAGGTTTTTGAGCAAACGTGCACCCAGCGGACCATCGGTGATGCGGTGCACATCTTGCAGTGTGTCAAACAGGTAGGGCAGGTCGAACAACTCGAATTCGGGGAACCCCACGCGGCTGAACTTGGAGAGCGATGGGGCCAGCATTTCCACCGCGCCCGCTTGCAGGGCCTGCATTTCATCGTGATCGCCATAGACCGAGGAGCCGGCGTACACCTCCACCACCATGCGCCCGCCACTGCGCTCGGCCACGAGTGACTTGAAGCGCTCGACCGCCAGTCCCTTGGGCGTGTCCTGGGCCACCACATGGGCGAAGCGAATCTTGAGGGGCGCCGCGACAGCCTTGACAGGGAGGCACACCAGCCACATGCCCACACACAGTGCCATGGGCATCCAGGTGCGGTACCAACGCATGCTCGAGCGCAGGCAGACAGTGGGGGGCGGGCTCATCACCGCTATGCTAGTGCAACGCGGCGCCATCCACCCACCCCGGCATGAAACCCCATTCCCCTGACGCTCCACTGGATTTTGAACTGCTGACCCGACTGGACCGGGGGTCGGTCGGTCGGGGTCGGCGTGCGACCTGGTGGTTGCTGGGCCTGCTGCTCATGCTGGCGGTGTCCGTGGTGGCGCTGGTGCTGTACCTGCAGACGTTTGAGGCCGAAGAAGAGCAGCGGCGAAAGACCGCCGATCTGCAGTGGCTGGAGCAGAGTGCCCGCTTTCACTTTCGGCGCCTGGAAGACGATTTGCAGGTGCTGGCCCATCGCACGCGGGACCCTTCCCGTGTGGGGGTCGACGTGCAAGCAGACGGCGTGCAGGCGGGTTTGTTGCTCCGGGAGCCAGGTGTGGTGCGGGAGCATGGCGGGGTACCGGCGGGTGCCGACTGGCAGGCATCCGCGGTGGGTCGGGCGTTTGCCCTGGACAGGTCGCGGCAGTCGGCCGATGACGAAGCTTTGGGGGTGATGCAGGATGTGGCGCGTGAACTGCGTCGGCCGGCCTACGGAGGACCCTTGACGGGCGCCTCGTCCGAAGCCCTGTCCATCATCTGGCTTGCGGTGCCCTTGTTTGACCGCGGTGCATTCTCGGGCCACTACCTCGCGAGGTTGTCTCTGCAAGAAGCGGTGCGTGCTTTCATACCGGC
>JBFHEQ010000346.1:0-4201 GCA_041584075.1 Hydrogenophaga sp. | reverse complement strand
TTGGGAACAGATTCTCGCCGGCAACATTGTGGGTGCCGTGAACCTGTATGAAGGGGCTCGCCAGCAAGGCGTCAAGCGCATCGTCTTCGCGAGCTCCAACCACGTGACCGGGTTTTACCGGCAAGACGAAGTCATCAACCCCAACACCCCGCCCAGGCCAGACGGCTTCTATGGGTTGTCAAAAGCCTTCGGTGAAGACCTTGCGCAAATGTACTGGCATCGCTGGGGCATCGAGACCGTGAGCCTGCGCATCGGCTCCAGCCTGGCAGAGCCCAAAGACCGGCGCATGCTCGCCACCTGGATGAGCTTCGACGATCTGGAGCGCCTGGTGGTGGCCGCGCTCACTGCGCCCATCGTGGGCCACAGCATCATTTACGGGGCGTCGGACAACCAGACCAGTTGGTGGGACAACACGCCTGCCAGGCACATCGGCTACCGCCCGCAGGACTCTTCCGATGTGTTTCGCGCGGCCGTGGAAGCGCGCCAGCCCGTCATCGACCGCAACGACCCGGCCGCGCTGTACCAGGGCGGGGCGTTTGTCACTGTGCCCCCGCAAGGCTGACGGAGGTGGCTGGCTGTGTGCTTTCCTCCGCGGTCAACACACCGCCTCGCCCCAGGAGAAATGCCCTGCACAACACCCCCGGCAGCAACCGGCTTTCCTGAGCCGCAACCACGGGGCCAACGACCAGATGAGCGCGCGGCAAGCAGCGTAAGGGATCCCATGCGGAGTGCAATGGCTTGTATTCGCAGGCTTGTACCAACATCTTCCACGAAGGTTTGACTCTGCGCCCTGCCGGGCTTTGACCACAAGTAGCCCCAGGGCAAGGTCAAGCTGTCTGACAGGGTGGTGAGACCGTGCGCTGGATGGGGCGCAGCGACCACGGGTGGGTCAGGCGAGACGTCTACCTGTCGCGCCAGGTCGACTGCATGGAATCGCCGGGCTGTCAAATTTTCGGCGTTGTGGCAGCAGGCGGTGCGCGGCCTTATGCTGACGCACGCGACCATGGACTGGCCCTGGGCCGATTGATTCATCCAATGCCTTCTGCAATGATTTCCTCACTGGTATCGAACGGCGCGCTGGTGCAGCAGGGAGCGCACATGGCGGCCGTTCCCTGGTGGAGCTTCACGAAAACCGTGTTGTCCGCGGCGGCACTGACCCTTGTGCGCGACGGCTTGGTCCAGCTCGATGCGGAGGTCGTTGAGGGGCCATTCACGCTGCGTCAATTGCTGAGACATGAGGCCGGACTGGCGGACTATGGCGAGCTAGCCGAATACTTCGCTGCCGTGTCCCGCGAAGATGCGCCATGGCCAGCAGATGACATGTTGCAACGCCTTGATGCCACGAGGTTGCGCTTCGCGCCTGGTGAAGGGTGGCGGTATTCCAACGTCGGCTACATGTACGTGGCGAGACTCATCGAACGGGTGACAGGGCTCAGCCTCGGTGACGCGTTGATGCAGCAAGCGTTGACGCCACTCGGTTTGTCAGGGGTCCGGCTTGCAAAGACACGAGCCGATTTGACGGACGTTTGCCTGGGGGCTGTCTCTGCATACGACCCGGGATGGGTTTACCATGGCCTGTTGGTCGGTCCGCTTTCAGAGGCCGCCCTGTTGCTCGACAGACTGCTTGCCGGGCACCTGTTGCCTGAAACGCTCCTGGTGGAGATGCAGACGGCGCGCGCGCTGGGGGGCGCCATTCCTGGGCGCCCCTGGACTTCTCCAGGATATGCCCTCGGTCTGATGCAAGGGACGGTGGACACGGGCATGACCCTGTGCGGCCACACCGGAGCGGGACCGGGGAGTGTTGTGGCCGTCTACCGGAGCACCCTCGGCGCCAGGACGGCGTGCTGCGCGGTCTTTCGCCCCGACGCTGGAGAAGGCCTTGCTGAAACAGCGGTCGTCCATCAACTGTCGGTAACCCTGCGGCCTGAAAAGCACGAAGACCCATGGTGACGGCTGGCTGGGGGCCCAAAGAAAGCGAATCGACGAGGTGATGAAACTGGCGATTCTTGAGCAGTCGCCGCAAAACGAGACGTGAAGGCCGTTCAAACCTCACTTCACCAACGCGTCAAGGCGACGGGTAGGTCCCGGTTCCTCCTGGCCAAGTCGTTAGCACGTCATACCCTTCGGGCGTGACGGCCACCATGTGCTCCCACTGGGCGGAGAGGGATCGATCTTTGGTCACGATGGTCCACCCGTCGGACAGGTGGCGGATATCGCGTTTGCCGGCGTTGAGCATGGGCTCGACGGTGAACACCATGCCTGCTTGCAGTTTGAGACCTTCGCCCCGTTGGCCATAGTGCAATACGTTGGGCTCGTCGTGGTAGATCTGCCCGATGCCGTGGCCGCAGAATTCGCGCACCACACTGAAGTTCTCTCGGTGGGCGACCGTTTGAATGGCGTGGCCAATGTCGCCCAGTGTGGCGCCAGGCTTCACTTGTTGGATACCGGCCAGCATGGCCTCGTAAGTGGTTTCCACCAGGCGCCGGGCCAACACGCTGGGGGTGCCCACAAAGAACATGCGGCTGGTGTCGCCGAACCAGCCGTCCTTGATCACTGCCACATCGATGTTGACGATGTCGCCACTCTTCAGAATCTTGTCGGGCGAGGGGATACCGTGGCAGACCACCTGGTTGACCGAGGTGAGGATGGTCTTGGGAAACCCTTGGTAGCCGACGTTGGCGGGCGTCGCGCGTTGTACGTTGACGATGTGGTTGTGGCAAATCTGGTCGAGCTGCGCGGTGCTCACGCCGGGCACCACGTGAGTTTCGATCATGCTGAGCACCTCGGCGGCCAGCTGAGCGGCCGCGCGCGACTTCTCGATGTCATCAGACGATTTGAGGGAAACGCCATTGCGCGCCATCAGTGTTTCCCGGATGCGCTGGTGCTGGCCTTGTCGAGCTCGCCTGTGACAGCCATGGCGATGTCCAGACCCCCCGCGAGTTCTGCGCGAATCAGCAGTTGGCTGATTTCCCGATGGTTCAACTCGGGATGCATTTCGGTCAGCATGCCGACCCGCATCCAGTGTTCCGCCTGCGCATTGATGGAGCGGCTGAGAGCGTTGCTCGCGACCCGCAGGTTTTCGTGCATCACGTCTGAAATTTTGACAATACCCATGGTGGACCTCTATGCATAACGTAAATGAAGTATATACGTTTTGTATGGTCTTGCCTGACGCGTTCACGGGCATTCCGATGTGTCCACCCTGGCGATCGTTGCGCTCGCGTGAGAGGTCAGCGCGGGTGTCACCGGGGGAGGTCACCGACGCTGTTGCGGCCGGACTCCGAGCGGCCGTTTGACAGAACATGAGCGAAATGTACCGAAGATGGGCGTGTTTTTGAGCGCTGGGCGCATCGGTATGGCCTTGTGGCCCGTCCGCCATGGGGACCGTCGGTCTGTCGAGGGCCGCGGCCTTCGCCCGGGTTGCGAACAACCCTGTGCCGACACCGCTTCAATCTCGTCGTGCCTGAATCCGGCAGGCTTTTCCGCTGCGCCCCCGGGGCACCTCCAGGCCCATTTCGCCCACCACGCGCAGCGGCGCGGCGCCTTGCATGGCGGCATGGGCTTTCAGCACCGCCCGGGCACGTTTCATGGCCTGCTTGCCTTCTTCGCCCTGGCCGGGCAGGCGCAGCACCAGCGTGTGGTCATCTTTCTGGCGAATCTGGAAATCGAAGACGCCGGCGTCGTCTTCCAGCACGGTCGACAGCGCCAGGGGCAGCAAGGCCACCGAAGAACCCGCCTTGGTGCCCCGCATGCGCAGGATGTCGTCGCGCCGTCCCAGCACCTCGATCCAGGGCAGGGGCGATCCGCAGGGGCAGGGTGTCTGGTGCAGGGTGATCTGATCGCCCATCTCATAGCGGATCAGCGGTTGCACGGTGTTGGCCAGGTTGGTGAGCAGCAGCGAATGAGAAGCTTCGCCGGGCGGCACCGGCTTCAGGTGCTCGTCCACCGGCTCCAGCAGCAGCCAGTCGGTGTTGATGTGCATGTGGCCATGGGCACACTCCCAGCCCATCGCAAGAAATTCGGAGGCGCCGTAGTTGTTGCGCACTTTGCAGCCCAGCGCCCGCTCGATGCGCTCGCGCGCCACCTGGCTCAGCGTTTCACCCCCGGTCCACAGCTCGCGGAGTTTCATCTTCATCCGCCCTGCCAGCACTTCTTCGGCCAGCAGAATGGCGGCGGTGGGGTAGGTGGCCAGCACCGTGGG
>JBFHEQ010000345.1:0-4226 GCA_041584075.1 Hydrogenophaga sp. | reverse complement strand
CCCACCAACAGAAAGAGGAACCCCATGGAACACACTTTGCCCGCTTTGCCCTACGCCATCGACGCCTTGGCGCCTCACTACTCGCAAGAGACGCTGGAGTTCCACCATGGCAAGCACCACAACGCTTATGTGGTCAACCTGAACAATCTGCAAAAAGGCACCGAGTTCGAAGCGATGGACCTCGAGTCCATCGTGAAGAAGGCCAGCGGTGGTGTTTACAACAACGCCGCCCAGATCTGGAACCACACGTTCTTCTGGAACTGCATGAAGCCCAACGGCGGCGGAGAGCCTTCTGGCGCGCTGGCAGCAGCCATCAACGCCAAGTTTGGCAGCTACGCTGCGTTCAAGGAAGCTTTTGTGAAGAGCGCGGTGGGCAACTTCGGCTCGGGCTGGACCTGGCTGGTGAAGAAGGCCGATGGCTCGGTCGATATCGTCAACATGGGCGCCGCTGGCACCCCGTTGACCACGGGCGACAAGGCCTTGCTGACGGTGGACGTGTGGGAGCACGCTTATTACATCGATTACCGCAATGCCCGTCCAAAATTTGTCGAGACCTACCTCGACAAACTGGTCAACTGGTCGTTTGCCGAAGCCAACTTCGCTTGAGCCAACGCCATGGTTTGACCAAAAAGCCCGACGGCCTCGCCCTCGGGCTTTTTTCATGGGCATTTTTCGCTGGGAAGGGCCGGCTACATGCCGTGAGTCTGGCGATCGCTCAAAAAAATCCCGGCTATTTTTTAAAAACTTTCACAATGTGAGATATCACTTCAAAAAATGAAGTGCAGGTCAGAGCATTGAAAGCAAAATCTTGGACTATCCGCAAGTTCTGCTGACGGCGCAACCGGTCAGCGGAGTCCCGATAACGATTCACGGAGCACATTCATGAGCCAAAAGCAACCCACCATCATCTACACGCTGACCGACGAGGCGCCCTTGCTCGCCACGCGCGCTTTCCTGCCCATCATTCAGGCCTTCGCTGCGCCGGCCGGCATCAATGTCGAGACCAGCGATATCTCGGTGGCAGCGCGGGTGCTGGGTGCTTTCCCTGAATGCCTGACCGAAGAGCAGCGTGTGAAGGACAACCTGGCCGAACTGGGCAAGCTCACCTTGAAGCCTGAGGCCAACATCATCAAGCTGCCCAACATCAGCGCTTCGGTGTCGCAGCTGATCAGCGCCATCAAGGAATTGCAGGCCAAGGGTTACGCCTTGCCCGATTACCCCGAGTCGCCCAAGACCGAAGAAGAGAAGGCGCTCCGTGCGCGTTACGCCAAGTGCACCGGCAGCGCCGTCAACCCTGTCCTGCGCGAAGGCAACTCCGATCGCCGTGCACCGCGGGCCGTGAAGGAGTACGCGCGCAAGAACCCCCACTCCATGGCGGAGTGGAGCCAGGCCTCGCGCACCCACGTGTCCCACATGCACGGCGGCGACTTCTACCACGGCGAAAAGTCCATGACGCTGGACAAGGCGCGCGACGTCAAGATGGAGCTGATCACCAAGAGCGGCAAGACCATCGTGCTCAAGGAAAAAGTGGCGCTGCAGGACCGCGAAGTCATTGACAGCATGTACATGAGCAAGAAAGCCTTGCTGGCTTTCTACGAGAAGGAAATCCAGGACGCCTACAAGACGGGCGTGATGTTCTCGCTGCACGTCAAGGCGACGATGATGAAGGTGTCGCACCCCATCGTGTTCGGTCACTGTGTGCGCATTTTCTACAAGGACGCCTTTGAGAAGCACGCCAAGCTGTTCGAGCAGTTGGGTGTGAACGTCAACAACGGCATGGTCAACCTGTACGACAAGCTGGCCACGCTGCCCCAGTCGCAGCGTGAAGAGGTGATCGCCGATCTGCACGCCTGCCACGAAGGCCGCCCTGAGCTGGCCATGGTGGATTCGGCCAAGGGCATCACCAACTTCCATTCGCCCAACGACGTGATCGTGGACGCCTCCATGCCCGCCATGATCCGCAACGGCGGCAAGATGTGGGGAGCCGATGGCCGCCTGAAGGATGTCAAGGCCGTGATGCCGGAGTCGACTTTCGCCCGTATTTACCAGGAGATCATCAACTTCTGCAAGTGGCATGGTGCATTCGATCCCAAGACCATGGGCACGGTGCCGAACGTGGGCTTGATGGCCCAGCAGGCTGAAGAGTACGGTTCGCACGACAAGACCTTCGAGATCCCTGAAGACGGCACCGCCAACATCACCGACATCGCCACGGGCGAGGTGTTGTTGACCGAGGAAGTGGAAGCGGGCGATATCTGGCGCATGTGCCAGGTGAAGGACGCGGCCGTGCGCGACTGGGTGAAGCTGGCGGTGAACCGCGCGCGCAATTCCGGCATGCCCGTCGTGTTCTGGCTCGACGCCTACCGCCCCCACGAAGCCCAGCTCATCACCAAGGTCAAGATGTACCTGCACGAGCACAACACGGCCGGTCTGGACATCCAGATCATGAGCCAGGTGCGTGCCATGCGTTACACGCTGGAGCGCGTTGTGCGCGGTCTGGACACCATCAGCGCCACCGGCAACATCCTGCGCGATTACCTGACCGACCTGTTCCCCATCATGGAACTGGGCACCAGCGCCAAGATGCTGTCCATCGTTCCGTTGATGGCGGGTGGCGGCATGTACGAAACGGGTGCCGGTGGCTCCGCACCCAAGCACGTGCAACAGCTGGTGGAAGAAAACCACCTGCGCTGGGACTCGCTGGGTGAATTCCTGGCCCTCGCGGTTTCACTGGAAGATCTGGGTCTGAAGACCGGCAACGCCCAGGCCAAGATCCTGTCCCAGACGCTGGACGCGGCCACAGGCAAGCTGCTGGACAACAACAAGAACCCTTCACCCAAAACGGGTCAGCTCGACAACCGCGGCAGCCAGTTCTACCTGGCCATGTACTGGGCTCAGGCCCTGGCAGCCCAGACCGAAGACGCCGCGCTGGCCAAGCAGTTTGCGCCGCTGGCCAAGCAGTTGACCGACAACGAGAAGACCATCGTGGACGAGTTGGCGTCGGTGCAGGGCAGCGCAGTGGACATCGGCGGCTACTACCAGCCCGACCTGAGCAAGCTCGACGCGGTCATGCGCCCCAGCAAGACGCTGAACGCGATTTTGTCAGGCGCCAAGGCCTGATCGTTTCGGGCAAGTCCGGTTGAACGGCAGGCGGTGCAGGGATGCACCGCCTTTTTTTATTTGCCGGCCTGAAAGCCGCCGAGCCGGCTGCCCGCTTTCACCCCGCGCTTGGCAAACCAGCCCTGGTTCATCTCGAGCACGTAACGCACAGGTTCGGCGGAGCAATGAGAGTCCGTGGTTTGTGGCTTCATGTCCACCAGGTTCACGATGCGGCCATCGTCGGCCACAAAGGCTGCTGTCAAGGGCAGCAGCGTGTTTTTCATCCAGAAACACTGGGTGGCCGGCTGTTCAAAAACAAACAGCATGCCTTCCTGGGCAGGCATCTGCTCCCGGTGCATGAGGCCGATCTGGCGTTGCTCAGGGGACTGGGCGACCTGGGCGTCGATCAGGTGCATGCCCGCCGAGAGCTTGACCCGGGGCAGGTCTGTCTGAGGTTGATCCTGGCTCATGACAGAGCCCATGCAGGTCAATAGCCATGCGGCAATCAGCGGGCGCAGGTGGTTCATGGTGAAGGGGCTCGGGCTAGAATGATTTGGAGGATCCGCGCCGCTGAGAAAAGTTGCGCAGACTGACACCGTCCATCGTATCGAAACTGGAGACAGGCTTTCATGTACCAACACATCCAAGTGCCCGAGAAAGGGCAAAAGATCACCGTCAACGCCGACATGTCGCTCAATGTGCCCGACGAGCCCATCGTGCCGTACATCGAAGGTGATGGCACAGGCCTGGACATCACGCCCGTGATGCTCAAGGTGGTGGACGCCGCCGTGGCCAAGGCTTACGGAGGCCAGAAGAAGATCCACTGGATGGAGGTGTACGCGGGCGAAAAGTCGACGCAGGTGTACGGCCCCGACGTGTGGCTGCCGGAGGAAACCCTGGCGGCCTTGCGCGAGTTTGTGGTGTCCATCAAAGGGCCTTTGACCACGCCGGTGGGTGGCGGCATTCGCTCCCTGAATGTGGCCTTGCGTCAGGAGCTGGACCTTACGTCTGCCTGCGCCCGGTGCAGTATTTCAAGGGGGTGCCTTCGCCCGTGAAAGAGCCTGAGAAGACCAATATGGTGATCTTCCGAGAGAACTCGGAAGACATTTATGCCGGCATCGAGTATG
>JBFHEQ010000344.1:0-4227 GCA_041584075.1 Hydrogenophaga sp. | reverse complement strand
TCAACAACGCTGCCAACGCCCATTTTTTCACCAACCAGATCGATGAGCGCGATCAGGTGCGTCTCAACTTGCCCACCCTGGCTTACGAGGGCGCGGCCTTTTCTGCCAGCCCGGTGGCGGGACCCGGTCTGAGCCCGGTTTACCGCTTCTACAACAGCAGCACCGGTGTGCACTTCTACACCATCAGCGAATCGGAGAAAAATTTCATCCAGGCCCAGCTCCCGCAGCTGGCCTTTGAAGGCGTCGCCTACCATGGCCGCCAGACCGCTGCCACGGGGTGGATTCCGCTGTACCGCTTTTTTCTGGCGGACAAGGGCTTTCATTTCTACACGGCCTCGTCGGCCGAGGCAGACAACATCCAGGCGAACCTGCCGCAGTACCGGTATGAAGGCATTGGTTATTACGTGCAGGCGGCCTTGCCCCCATCCTGGCCAACGGCGGCGCTGCCCGCCGCAACCGCATCGACCAGCTACACACTGGTGCCCGCCGACTGGGGCATTGCCACCAACGCCACCGCGGCTGTGGCGACCACCAACGGGCTGCAGGCCGCCATCGATTGGGCGTCTTCCCAGGGTTACGGCGAATTCCGCATCCCGGCGGGCGACTACCTGATCGGAAAACCCGGCAACGCGATCTACACCGCCGGCATCTCCCTGGCCAGCAACCAGTCGCTGGTGCTGGAAACAGGCGCCATCTTGCGGATGGCCCCGCACGACAAATGGAACGCCTGCCTGATCCAGATCAACGGCAAACACGGTGTGACGGTCCGGGGCGGCACCCTGATAGGGGACCGCTACAGCCACATCTTCACGCCCCGGTCCGACGGGGCGACAGCCCACGACGAAGGGCATGTGATCTGCATCGAAGGCGCCAGCCAGCAGGTGTGGATCGATGGCGTGCACATCGCCCAGGCCACCGGCGATGGCATTTTGATCGTCGGCAAAACCCTGCGCCCCCAGGACATCACCATCACCGGCAACAACCTTGACACCCACCGCCGCCAGGGGGTTTCCATCGTGGGGGGCGTGCGCATCCGCATCGAGGGCAACCAGATCCACCACACCCACGGCACCAGTCCGCAGTTTGGCATCGATATCGAACCCCTGAGCGGTTATGTGGTGCGCGATGTGATCATCCGTGGCAACCAGTTTCACCATAACCGGGGCGGCGACATCGTCAACACGCGGGGCTGGAATGTGCTGATCGAAGGCAACACCTTGGACCAGGGCGATGCGGTCGTGACCAGCGGTGACGGCAAGAACTACATCGACGGGCCCATCGTGTTCTGGCCCCCGGCCGACCAGACGATCCGCAACAACACCATCACCATGTACAACGGATCGGTCAACGGGAAGTCCGGCATCATTGGCTACTCGAAGGTGGGCACGGTTCGCACCAACCCCGATTTCAACGTGATCGACAACAACACCTGCAATGGCTGCGGCATGTACCTCTACAGCAGCGCCCGCGCCACCATTCAGAACAACCGGTTTCTGGACGGGTACATCGTGATCCAGAACTTCGAAAACGCCAGGATTTTCGACAACCAGGTCACCTACGCCACCCGATGCTGGGCTTACCGTTTCAAAAACATCACCGGTCACGCAAGCGGCAACACCTACAACGGTGCGGCATTTGACATACCGCTCTCTGACACCCCCTGGACGGGCTGCTGGGTGAACTGACCGGCCCCGTCACAGCCTTTCCCGCAGCACCGTTTCCAACCCTTTTCGGACCGGCTTTTGCCGCAGGTGGGCGCACCTGGATGGATGTGGTGTCAGGCGTCGGGCAGCATCACGCGGGCGGCGTTGTGTGAGCCCGCTGAAGACTGCATTCTCCCCGGGACGCCGGCGCGCAGGCGTCGCCCAAGTGGGCCCCGTCCTACACGGCTGCGCGCAGCGGGCCGACACCGTTGTAGGCGTGGGCCCGCGACCATGGTCTCATGGCCTGCCGCTGCGGGCCGTGCATGCGCCCAACGGCACCCGGCCGTTTGGTGACAAGCCACAGGAACACCATGCCCGACCAGCCCACGCACACGCACACGCCATCGAACCCACCTCCACGCACAGCGCCCCCTGGGACCAAGTCGGCGGCGCACCGCACTCCGCTCAGCCAGCAGCCCCGGCGTTCGCTGGGCCACCAAGCGCTGATCGTCGCCGGTGTGCTGGTGGGGATGGTGGCGCTGGGAGAGCTGGCGGGCTGGCCCTTTTTGCGGGCGCCACTGGAACACCAGATCCGCAGCCGCACGGGCGTGGACGTTGCGCTCGACGGGCGCTTTCGCACGCGGCTGATGGTGAGCCCGATGATGAGCGTGGAACGCATCCGGCTGGGCGCTGGGGGTGGTGTGGACGTGCCTCACCTGCTGGTGGCCGACGGCCTGGCCGCGCAGTGGCGTTGGGGTGATGTATGGCGCGCCAGCCAGGGCGAGGCGTTGCGTGTGAAATCCTTGCAGGCCGAGCGCATCGACGCCCATGCCGTGCGCCTCAAAAGCGGCGCTGCGAGCTGGGACATCGTTCCTCGCGACCCCGATGCGCCCCCTTCGGCCCAGGCCTCGCCCACTCCCTTGCCCGAGATCGAGCGGCTGGTCCTGCGTGAAGGCGACATCGACTTCCGCGACGAGACGCTGGCCATTGCAGTGAACGCCACCATCCAGCGCAGCACCCAAGCGGGCGAAGCCCTGCCCTGGCAGGCCACGGCAACCGGCCGCTACCGTGGCGCACCGATCGAGCTGCAAGCCAGGGCCGGCGCCGACCTGCCCTTGCTGCTGAACACCGGCGACGACACCGCGCCACTGACCCCGCTCAAGCTCAGCGGGCGCATTGGCAGCACCCGACTGGCCTTTGATGGCGCGTCGGGTGCGCTCTGGGCCGGCCAGGGCGTGGAAGGCCAGCTGACCATCAGCGGCGACTCGCTGCAGGCCAGCGCCCAGCCGATGGGCGTCACCCTGCCGGATACGCCACCCTACCGCCTCAAAGCACAGGTGAAACGCCAGGGATCGGCCTGGACCGTGGCGAGCGACGAAGCCACTGTGGGCAGCAGCTCGCTCACAGCCAACCTGACCTACGAAACCGATGCACAGCCCCCGCGCCTGACCGGCCAGCTCGGCGGCGCAAGGCTTGCGCTCGCCGACCTGGCGCCCGCCGTGGGCGCCGACAAGCCACCCCGCCGCTCGGACAGGGTCTTGCCCGATGAACGCTTCGATGTGCCCAGCCTGAGCCAGATGGACGCCGATGTGCGGGTGAAACTCCGGCAGCTGGATTTCGGGACACCCGCACTGGCCCCGGTCCAAGACCTCCAGCTCCGCCTGCAACTGGCCGGCAGCCGGCTGGCGCTCTCGGACCTGAGCGCTCGCGTGGCCGGGGGCACCCTCACCGGCACCACGGCTTTTGAGGTGCAGGCTGACACCCCCCAATGGACCGCGGCCCTGCGTTTCGCCGAAGTGGATCTGGACAGCTGGATCCGCGGCCTGAGCAAGAGCGGTGCAAAGGAGGCCAAAACGGGCCAGCCCGCCGCGCGCTCGTACATGAGCGGCACGATGGATGCCACGGCCGAACTCAAAGGTCAGGGTCGCAGCGTGGCCGAGATCCTGGGCTCGGCCAATGGACTGCTCAAGGTGAGGGTGAGCGATGGCCAGCTGTCGCAGCTTGTGACCGAGGCCGCCGGCCTGGACGCGGCCCAGGCGCTGGGCATGTTGATCAAGGGCGATGAGCCGCTGAGGCTCAACTGCGCGGCGGTGGATGCGGTGGTGCAAAACGGCGTGGTGAAGTCGCGCCACGCGGTGCTCGACAACACCGACAGCACGCTGCGCATCCAGGGCGGCGCAAGCTTCAAAACCGAAGCCCTTCGGCTGCGCATGGTGTCGGAGCCCAAAGACTTTTCGCCGCTGTCGCTGCGCTCGCCGGTCACGGTGAGCGGCCAGTTCAAGGCGCCGGAAGTGGGCATCGAAGCCAAGGGCCTGCTGGCCCGCGCAGCCGGTGCCCTGGCCTTGGGCAGCGTGGCACCACCCGCCGCCCTGCTGGCCTTCATCGATGTGGGCGACAACGACGAGCCCGCGCCTTGCGCACCTGTGGCGACCAGCGCCCAGCCATCCAAGGCCCAAACCCCATGAGTTCCCCCACCGACACCCCGGCCACGCCCCACGGCACAGGCTCCCGGGACGCGATCCGTGCGAACGATCGTTTGCAGGCCTTCAGCGCCTACCGTGCCGAGCCCGCAGCGCAGACGGGT
>JBFHEQ010000343.1:0-4230 GCA_041584075.1 Hydrogenophaga sp. | reverse complement strand
GATGCCGTGACAGCAGCCATGCAGGCGGGGCACAACCAGTACCCACCGATGCCGGGTGTGCTCGCATTGCGGCAAGCCATGTCGGAAAAGATGATGGCCTTGTACGGGCTGGCTTGTGATCCGGCGACCGAGATCACCGTGACCGCAGGTGCCACCCAGGCCATCTTGACGGCCATTTTGGCCATCGTGCATCCGGGCGACGAAGTGATCGTGCTGGAGCCTTGTTACGACAGCTACGTGCCCAACATCGAACTGGCCGGCGGCGTGGTGGTCCGCGTACCACTCACACCGGGCAACTTCAGGCCGGATTTCAGCGCCATCGCGGCGGCCATCACGCCACGCACCCGGGCCATTATCATCAACAGCCCCCACAACCCCAGTGGTCAGGTTTGGAGTCAGGCCGACATGCTGGCGC
Organism: Hydrogenophaga sp.; assembly: GCA_041584075.1. Classification (GTDB taxonomy): domain Bacteria; phylum Pseudomonadota; class Gammaproteobacteria; order Burkholderiales; family Burkholderiaceae_C; genus Hydrogenophaga. The sequence goes on along the minus strand of JBFHEQ010000343.1, from coordinate 3,815 downwards.
TGCAAGACCTGCTGGCGCCGACCAGCATCCTGCTCATCAGCGATGAGGTGTACGAGCACATGGTGTTCGATGGCGAGCAGCACCAGAGCGCTGCGCGGTATCCCGGTCTGGCGGCGCGCGCGTTCATCGTCAGCAGCTTTGGCAAGACCTACCACGTGACCGGCTGGAAAATCGGCACGGTGGTGGCTCCGGCGCCCCTGATGGCAGAGTTTCGCAAGGTGCACCAGTTCAACGTGTTCACAGTGAACACACCCATGCAGCACGCCCTGGCGACCTACATGGCCAGCCCGGCCCCTTACCTGGAGCTCCCGGACTTTTACCAACGCAAGCGCGACCTGTTCCGTCAGGGTTTGAGCAGCACGCGATTTCGCTTGTTGCCGGGTCAAGGCACCTATTTCCAGTGCGTGGGCATCGAAGACCTTGCTGTGCCCGAGCGTGATCTGCCTGAAGCGGCGTTTTGCCAATGGCTGACCCGAGAAGTGGGTGTGGCGGCCATCCCGCTGTCCGCTTTTTATGGCAACGGATTCGATCAAAAGGTGGTGCGGTTCTGCTTTGCGAAGCGCGACGACACCCTGCAGGCCGCACTGACACGGCTCGCCGCGCTGTGACGCTTGTCACGCACCAGGGCGTTTCGGGCTCCGAAAGTGGCTGTTTGCGCCTTTGAGTGAATCCGTTTGGCCTCAGGCTGCGTAGCTCAAAAATATCGGTTCATTGCCGATATAGAGAGCTTCCCAGACACCAAAGGACCAACCATGCTTCAGACTGCCACCCATGGCCCCCCTCTTCCACGACGCGTGCTGCTGAGCACGCTCGCCGCCATGGGTCTGGCGATTGGGCTCTCCGCTCTGAGCCCGATCACCCATGCGGCCACCGCCAACGATACCTTGATCGAGGCTGTACAGGTGCCCGCCTGGGTCGAACGCGATGGTCAACGGCGCCCTGCACAACCGGGACAACAACTGAGGATCAATGACAAAGCGGTCACCGCCGAGGGCTCTCGCATGCTGTTGCGCATGTCCGACCGCAGCGTCATCAAGCTTGGAGAAAAAACCGAGTTCCTGATCGAAACGCTGGCCGCACAACAACAAGGTGTGGCCGGGCCCTCCGAGATCAAGTCGGTCTTGCGCCTGATCACAGGCGTGTTCCGCTATGCCACCGACTACACCAGCAAAGCCCTGGGCCACACCCGCAACATCAACCTCAAGCTCGCCACCGCCACGGTGGGTATTCGCGGCACCGACTTCTGGGCGATGACAGACGCCGACCACGACGCGGTGTGTCTCTTCGAGGGCCGGGTGGCCGTCGAACGGGATCAGCGGCCGGACATCGACCTGGGTCAACCCGGCGCGTTCTGGGTCACACGCACGGGGCAGTCCGAGCAGCCTGCGGGCCAGGCCTCGCCCCAGGAGCTGATGAAGTTCATCGCTCAGGCCGAACTCAAAGCGGGCACAGGGGTGCTGCTGGAGGGCGGGCGCTGGCGCACGGTGGCAGGGCTGCACGTCTCTGCCCGCGCAGGGGCGGCCCAGCGAGAACGGCTGCAGGCAGCCGGCTACCCGGCGGACATGGTTGTGAAACAAGGGCGCTACGAAGTCCGCATCAGTGAGTTCGCCACCCAGGCAGACGCCCGGAGTGTGCTGGAGCGGCTCGAGGCGGACGACACCCTGGGTGTGATGTCGGGCCGGGTGGCGTTGGCGGCCCAGTGAGCCCCGCCCTGGCCATGCGGGCACGTTGAATCCGGCTTGACAGGCTGGCCTGGGTCGGCTGTTGAGCCGGGCCCAGACCTTTTGGCTTTGGCATCACATGCCTTTTGAGCCCATGTAAGCCTGTGCTCAAAAGCCTGACTCAGGTGTTCAGCTGTATCCAGGCTTTTTCCAGCCGTTTGAGACTCACGGGCTGGGGCGTTCGCAGCTCCTGCGCAAAAAAGCTCACGCGCAATTCTTCGAGCAACCAGCGCACTTCCTGCAAGCGCGCATCCTGCACGCCTTTGCGCTCCGCCACCAGGCGCCAGAAGCGCTGGTCCTGTGGGCGCAACTCGGCGAGCTTGGCAGCGTCGCGTGCAGGATCGACGCGCGCCTTGTCGATGCGCGCTTGCACCGCCTTGAGGTAACGCGGGAAGTGGTGCAACTGCGCGTAAGGCGTGGTCACCAGGAACCGTTTGGGAACAAGCCGCTGCAATTGCTGCGCGATATCGACCGCCATGTCGCCGGTTGACTTGCTGTCTTTGAGCTTGCGCGCCGCTGCGCCGTATTCGAGCAGGATCGTGCCCGCGTGCCGGGCGATTTCGGTGGCGATCAAGGTCAGCCGCGCCCGTCCGTCATCCACCCGTTTCTTGAACGCCGCTTCGTCGGCAGGCAAAGGGTCGATGAGGAAGGCGCGGTCCAGCGCCAGTTCGATGATCTGGTTGCGCAACTCTTCCTGTGTGCCGCCCCCCGATCCGCTGTCGGTTTTGCCCACCTGCATGTAGGCCGCGGCCATGGTTTGCAGGCCGGGCAGGTTTTTCTCCAGGTACTTCAGCGCGTCTTTGATCTGCAAGGCAAACAGGCGGCGCAAGCCTTCGCGGTGTTTGGCCTGGGCCGCTTCCGGCTCGTCAAACACCTCGATCGCCACCGCGTCGCCCAGATCGATCAGGGCCGGGAAGCCGATTAGGGTCTGCCCGCCTTTGCTGATTTCCATCAGCTCGGGCAATTCACCGAAGTCCCAGGTGGTGTGGCGCACACTGGCATTCGCAGGCGGTGGCCCGTCGGGCTTTTTGGGCGCGGCAATCCTGCTGGGTTTGTCTGGTGCCTGAGGGCCGGGCTCGGCTGGGCCCGGGCGCAAACTGTCGAGCTTGAGCGAGGCCAGCGCCTGGAAAGCCCCGCGCGCCTGGCCGCCCAACTCGGCTTTCAGGGCACCCAGGTTGCGGCCCTGCCCCAGCTGGCGTCCGTGTTCATCGACCACCCGCAGGTGCATGAAATGGTGGGCCGACACCATGTCCACCTTGATGTCGTTGCGCACGATGTCGAGGCTGGTGGCGTCGCGCACCAGTTTCAGCAGCGCATCCATCAGGCTGCCACCGCCAAACACGGCCGGGTCGGTCAACGCAGCCGTAAATTTCTCCGCCGTGGCCGGCAGCGGCACCAGCCGCGAGCGCGGCCGCTGGTGCAAAGTTTTGATCAGCGCCTGTACCTTGTCTTTCAACATGCCGGGCACCAGCCACTCGCAGCGCTCTTCGCTCACCTGGTTCAGCGCAAAAATCGGCACGGTCACCGACAGGCCGTCGCGAGCGTCGCCCGGCTCGTGCAGGTAGGCGCAAGCACAATCCACGCCACCCAGGCGCAGCGTCTTGGGGAACGACTGCGTGGTGATGCCAGCCGCTTCGTGGCGCATCAGCTCTTCTTTGGTGAGCTGCAAGAGCTTCGGGTTGAGCCTGTGAGCGTCTTTGTACCAGCGCTCGAAGCTCGAACCGCTGAACACATCGGCCGGAATCTGCGCGTCATAGAACGCGAAGATCAGCTCGTCGTCCACCAGCACGTCTTGCCGGCGCGATTTGTGCTCCAGCTCCATCACCTGTTTCACCAGCTTCTGGTTCGCGGCCAGGAAGGGCAAACGGGTTTCCCATTCGCCCGCCACCAGGGCTTCACGAATGAAAATTTCGCGAGCGCCAGCAGGGTCCACACGCCCGTAGTCGGTGCGGCGGTTGTGATACACCACCAGCCCGTACAGCGTTGCGCGCTCCAGCGCCGTGACCTGCGCGGCCTTCTTCTCCCAATGCGGGTCGAGCAGTTGCTTCTTGATCAGGTGCGCGCCCACCTGCTCCAGCCATTGGGGCTCGATGG
>JBFHEQ010000342.1:0-4240 GCA_041584075.1 Hydrogenophaga sp. | reverse complement strand
CCGCGGATGATTTCCACCAGCGCCATCATGGGCACGGGGTTGAAGAAGTGCATGCCGATGAAACGGTCGGCGCGCTGGGTGGCGGCGGCCAGCTTGGTGATGCTGATGGAGCTGGTGTTGGTGGCCACGATCACGTCGGCATCGAGCAAGCCGTCGAGCTGCTGCAGGATCTTGACCTTGAGGGCTTCGTTTTCGGTGGCGGCTTCGATCACCAGCTGCGCGCCTTTGAGGTCGTCGTAGTTGGTCGAGCCTTTGATCAGGGTGAGGGCGGCGTCTTTGTCGGCAGCGGTGATCTTCTCTTTCTTGATCAGGCGGTCCAGGCTGCCGGCCACGGTGGCCAGGCCTTTGTCGACCGCGGCCTGGTTGATGTCGACCATCACCACGTTGATGCCATTGGTGGCGCAGGCCTGGGCGATGCCGTTGCCCATGGTGCCCGAGCCGATGATGCCGACGGTCTGGATGTTGCTCATTGTCGAAACTCCTGAAAAGACGAAAGAAAAAAAGAGGGTGCAACCTGTCGGGGCTGGGGATTTCCCTCGCCGTCGCGCAGGTGCCGAATCTAGATGGCGGCGCCTACCGAGGTACGCGCCCGCATGCTAAGTTGCAGGCTGATTGTCGCGCACTGCTTTGCGGAGGGCTGTCGCGCAACACCCATATCACGGAGGCTTTGAGACATGTACGACTACATCATCGTCGGCGGGGGGTCGGCAGGCAGTGTGCTGGCCGGCCGCCTGAGCGAAGACCCCGCGTTGCGCGTGGCGTTGCTGGAAGCCGGGCCGCCGGATCGCAGCGTGCTCATCCATTGTCCTGCGGGCCTGGCCCTGATGGCCAAGTACCAGCTCAATGGCTGGGACTACACCACCGTGCCCCAGCCCGGCCTGAACGGTCGCCGTGGCTACCAGCCCCGGGGCAAGGTGCTGGGAGGCTCCAGCTCGATCAACGCCATGGTGTACGCCCGCGGTCACGCCTGGGACTACGACCACTGGGCGGCGCAGGGCAATGCGGGCTGGTCCTGGGCCGACGTGTTGCCGTATTTCAAACGTTCAGAACACAACGAACGTGGCGCCGATGCCCTGCACGGGCAGGGGGGACCTCTCAACGTGATGGACTTGCGCAGCCCCAATCCGTTTCTGCCCGCCTATATCGAGGCGGGTCAACAGGCCGGGTATGCCCTCAACTCCGACTTCAACGGCCCGGAGCAGGAAGGGGTGGGCGCCTACCAGGTCACCCACAAGAACGGTGAGCGCTGGAGCGCGGCCAAGGGTTACCTCACGCCCCACCTGGGGCGGCCCAACCTGACGGTCCTCACCGGAGCCCACACGACCCGCATCGAAACCGAGCCGGGCGAAGGCGGGCGCCCGCGCGCCGTGGGTGTGGCCTACCGGGCCGAGGGCGGACAGGGCACTGAGCAGATCTTGCGACTGAACGCCGGTGGCGAGGTGGTGCTGAGTGCCGGCGCATTTGGGTCCCCCCAGCTGCTGATGTTGTCGGGCATCGGTCCCGCCGCACACTTGAAAACCCATGGCATTGCCGTGCAGCATGATCTGCCTGGGGTGGGCGAAAACCTGCACGACCACCCCGATGTGGTGATCGTGGTGAACGCCCCTAAGGTCAGCGACCTGTTTGGCATTTCGCTCAAGGGCATCATGGGCGTGGTGCGCGGCATTCTTGAATGGCGGCGTGCCCGCAGCGGGCCGCTCACCAGCAACTTTGCCGAGGGGGGTGGTTTCATCAAGAGCGCGCCCGACGAGCCCATTCCCGACCTGCAGTGGCACTTTGTCGTGGGCAAGCTGGTGGACCACGGCCGCAAGACCGTGTTCGGGCATGGGTACTCCTGCCATGTGTGCCTGTTGCGGCCCAAGAGCCGGGGCAGCTTGCGTCTGGCCAGTGCCGACCCGCTGGCCGCACCCCTGATCGATCCAGCCTTCCTGCAGGACCCGGACGACATGGCCAGGCTGGTGCGCGGCTTCAAGCTCACGCGGCACATGTTGCAGCAGCCCGCCTTGGCGCGCCATGGCGGGCAAGAAGCCAAAGCGTCGGCCGCAGCGCGAAGCGACGCAGAGATCGAACACTTCATTCGTGGACACGCCGACACCATCTACCACCCCGTGGGCACCTGCCGCATGGGTGATGACCCGCTCGCGGTGGTGGACGCCCGCCTGCGCGTCCACGGCGTGGACGGGCTCCGGGTGGTGGACGCCTCGGTGATGCCGCAGGTGGTGGGCGGCAACACCAATGCCCCCGTGGTCATGATGGCCGAGAAGGCGGTGGACATGATCAAGGACGATCGAGCGCTGCTTTGAGTTCAATGGTGGGCACTCTGGAGGGGCAACATCTGTGGCCAAGGCTGGTCGGCGGAGTTTCGGGTTACGCTAGCCACCCGTTCAACCAACACATCCCGACGCGCGTGCCAGAACCGAGGATGCCGTGGAGCCGGCTTTGCCGGGCCACAGGCATCGCCCCCTCAGGGGGTGATGCGAAGCGGCGCAGGGGGAGCTTCATCCAACATGATTCTGGAACACGCCGACATCCGCATCGATCCCATCCAGGCCGCTGCCTTCGAAGAAGCGATCGAACGCGGTGCACGCACCGTGATCTCCAAAGCCAAGGGCTTTCAGGGCTTCAAGGTCAACCGCAGCATCGAGACCCAGGGGCGCTACATCCTGACCATCAACTGGGACACCCTGGAAGACCACACCGTGGGCTTTCGCGAGTCACCCGCCTTTGCCGAATGGCGTGGCATTGTGGGCCCGTTCTTTGCGCAGCCGCCGGTGGTTGAACACATGAGCCTGGTCTGCATGAGCTGACCCCCCCGCGCCGCGCTGCGCGCGTCACCCCCCAGGGGGCGGCACTGGCCGACTGGCAGAGCCAGATCGGCGGTGCCCTGGGGTTGAGCGACCTTCGGGCCGCTCAACGTGGGGTGGCGAACCACACTCGGCCCACCAGCGCTTCCGGAGCGCAAAGTCAGTGGCCAGAGGGGGGTCTGCGACCCAGGATGCCGTGGAACCGGCTTTGCCGGGCCACCAGCATCGCCCCCTAGGGGGTGACGCGAAGCGGCGCGGGGGGAGCTAGGCTCGCCTCATCAACGTGGATTTGCCAAACAGGCTCTCGATCAGGTCCACCGCCACCAGCGCGGTGCGGTTGCGCACGTCCAGCGCGGGGTTGAGTTCCATCACGTCCATGGACGCCATGCGGCCCGTGTCGGCGATCATCTCCATGCACAGCTGCGCTTCCCGGTAGGTGGGGCCGCCCATCACAGTGGTGCCCACGCCTGGCGCGATTTCGGGGTCCAGGAAGTCGACATCAAAGCTCACATGCAGGTGGGTGTTGTCGTCCATGTCGGCCAGGGCCTGTTCCATGGTGTGGCGCATGCCCATCTCATCGATGTAGCGCATGTCGAACACCTCCAGACCATGCTCGTGCACAAAGCGTTTTTCCCCAGCGTCCACGCTGCGGATGCCGATCTGCCGGACCACGGAAGGCGAGATGGCAGGCGTGGTGCCGCCGATGCCGGTGAGCACCTGGGGGCCGTGTCCGCACAACACGGCCACGGGCATGCCATGCACATTGCCGCTGGGTGTGAGGTCAGCGGTGTTGAAGTCGGCATGGGCGTCCAGCCACAGCACGCGCAACTGTTTGCCGGTGTCGCGGCAGTGGCGTGCCACGGCGCTGATGGAGCCGATGCCCAGGCAATGGTCACCCCCCAGCACCATGGGCATGTGCCCTCGACCCAGAGAGGCGTACACCGCGTCGTGCAGGCACTGGTTCCATTGTGCAACCTCCGAGAGGTGGCGGTAGCCTTGGTCGGGTGGCAACCAGGGGTTGGCCGGACCGTTGAGGTTGCCGGTGTCGGTGACTTGCAAGCCGTGGCTCTCCAGAACGGCGGTCAGTCCTGCCACGCGCAAGGCTTCCGGCCCCATGGACGCGCCGCGTGCGCCAGCCCCGATGTCGGTGGGGACGCCGATGAGTTCGATGGTGGAATGGTTCATGGCGCCATTGTGAACGCTTCGGCAATGTGGCGTGGCGCGGGCCCCAGGGCGCTTCACTCAGGCGCGGGGCAACTCGATGTGAAAAGTGGCACCTTGTCCCGACTGGCTTTCGGCCCAGATGCGGCCATCCATGCGCTCGACGGCCTTGTTCACCATGGCCAGACCGATGCCGGTACCGCTCACTTCGTCTGGACGGTGCAGGCGCTGGAAAATGGCGAAGATGCGGTCGTGGTATTTCATGTCAAAGCCTT
>JBFHEQ010000341.1:0-4254 GCA_041584075.1 Hydrogenophaga sp. | reverse complement strand
GCCGTCACCGCCTTCGACAAACGGGGATCGGCCAGCGCCGCCAGGATGCCGGTGGTCACCGAGGCGCTGTCCAGCAAATGGCGCAACAGCAAGATCAGCAGGTATTCCATCAACAGGTCCAGCGCGGCCTGGCGACCGCACTGTTCGTCAAACGCTTCCTGAAACAGCAACGCCAGCGCCGGCGCCAGGGTCGGCGATGCGGCCAGCGGCAAGACCAGCATCTCCGGCATGGCCGCCACCAGCGCGCTGCGCACCTCGTCCCCCAGATCCACCGAAGCACACACCAGATCCACCCCGCTGGCGTCGTCGGGCACCAGGCGGTGGGCCGAGCTGCGCGGGAAAAACAACAAGCTGGGCTGCTCCACCCGGGTCAGCCGCCCGTGGCGGTCGGTCACCCCCATGCTGCCCCGGCGCAGCAGATGTACATGGCCCACGTTCTCTTCGGCCTCAAAGGTGGAGATCTGGCACAGGTTGCCGGAGTAGAACACCCGGGCGCTGGGCACGGAGCGGGCAAACAGGGGGGAAAGGCGGTCCATGGCGTGGGGCGATTTGGATACGATGGGTTATTTATATGAGACTTTTAATGATCAAAGGTATCACACAATCACAGCGTGCACCCCGCACCCAACCTGCTTTTTTAGAAAGTCTTCATCATGTCCCGCATCGCTCCCGTCTCCCTCGCCCAAGCCGACACCGCCACCCAGGCCACCCTCAACGGCGTCAAGGCCAAGCTGGGCATGGTGCCCAACCTGTTCGGCACCTTCGCCCGGGCGCCCGCAGCCCTGAACGGCTACCTGGCCTTTTCCGATGCCCTGAGCAAAGGCCGTCTGAGCGCCGCTCAGCGCGAACTGATCGCCCTGGCCGTCGGCCAGACCAACGCCTGCCAGTACTGCCTGTCCGCCCACACCTTGATCGGCAAGGGCGCCGGCCTGTCCGAAGCCGCCATCATCGAAGCCCGCAAAGGCACCGCAGCCAGTGCGCAGGACAAGGCCATCGTCGAGCTCGCCAACAAGATCGTGCGCCAGCGCGGTGTGCTGTCCGACGCCGACCTGGCCCAAGCGGCCGCCGCCGGTGTGAACGAAGGCCTGGTGATCGAGGTCAACGCCAATGTGGCCCTCAACGTGCTGACCAACTACACCAACCACATCGCCGGCACCGACGTGGACTTCCCTGCGGTTCCACTGGCCATCTGATGCACTGACCGCCATTCGGGCTCCTATCCGACCGGCCCGGCGACGCCCCATCCATGCGGTATTCCACAAGGGACGCCTGCATGGGTGGGCACACACCTTTCATCGCGGCACAATCGCCTGTCCGACCACAGGTGCTGCCGAAATGAATCCAACCGTCCCCGACAACGCCTCCCGCTACAGCGTCCTGTTTGTCTGCATGGGCAACATCTGCCGCAGCCCGACCGCCCACGGCGTATTTGAAACGCTGGTGGCCCGCGCCGGACTGAGCGATCGGGTGCAGGTGGATTCGGCCGGCACCCACAGCTACCACGTGGGCGCCACACCCGATGAGCGCAGCCAGGAACACGCACTCAAACGGGGATACGACTTGTCAGCACAACGGGCCCGCCAGCTCAAGGCGGCCGACTTTGACACTTTTGATCTGGTCCTGGCCATGGACTGGGACAACCTGGCGCTGGCGCAGGCCATGTGCCCCCCGCAACACGAACGCAAGCTGCGACGACTGGCCGAGTTTTTTCAACGGCACGACAGCCCGGTGGTGCCCGACCCTTACCTGGGCGGCACCCAGGGGTTCGAAGATGTGCTGGACCTGGTGGAAGATGGCTGCGCGGGCCTGCTGCGCCATGTGCAGCAGCAATTGCGGGTCCCCTGAACCAGGGGCGCCGGCCCGTCGACTCCGGCGTTCGATCGGCGGGATGGCTGTCTGTGCTTCCCTTGACTTCGATCAGTGTTGGTCCGTCCAGATGGCTCAGAATGGATGGCAGGGTCTTGCAATGCCGCAGGGTTCTGTTTTTTCAGGAGACACGTTCATGCACACGCACCACTTCCTTTTGGCGGCAGGTCTGTCCATCGCCCTGCCCGCCCTGGCCCAGACCACGCCCGGCACGTTTCAGACCAAGGCCCTGACACCCGAAACCGCTTTGATGGCCGCTCAAGCCGCGTTGGCGTCTTGCCGGGATCAGGGGTTTCAGGTCGCAGTGGCTGTGGTGGATCGATCGGGTCTGGCGCAGGTGTTTATCCGGGACCGTTTCGCCGGAGCGCACACCTTTGATGTGGCCATCAACAAAGCCTGGACGGCAGCGAGCTTTCGAACCCCTACGCTGGAACTGGCGAACGAGTCCCAACCCGGAAAACCCATGAGCGGCATCCGCAGCACCCCGCGCATGCTGGCGGTGGGCGGGGGCCTGGTGATCGAAGGCGGCGGTTCGATTTTCGGCGGCATTGGCGTGTCGGGGGCCCCGGGTGGCGAGGCCGACGAAGCCTGTGCCCGGGCCGGCCTCAAGGCGATTGCCGACAAGATCGAATTCTGACACCGGGTTGTCTGCCAGGCCTTGGGCTGCTCAGGCTTCGGGGCTCGAAGGTCAGACCGAGCGCGTGATGCCGCCGTCAACCCGCAGGTTCTGGCCCGTGATATAGCCCGCGCCCGGTGACGCGAGGAAGGCCACCACATCGGCGATCTCTTCGGTGGTGCCGTAGCGTTGCATGGGGATGCGTTCGCGGAATTCGGCCTTCTCGGGCAGGCTGTCGATGAAACCCGGCAACACGTTGTTCATGCGCACGTTGTCGCGCGCGTAGCGGTCGGCGAAGAGTTTGGTGAACGCCGCCAGGCCGGCCCGGAAGACGCCCGAGGTGGGGAACACCGGATCGGGCTCAAACGCGGCGAAGGTGGAAATGTTGACGATGGCACCGCCGCCTTGTGCCACCATGATGGGCGCCACCAGCCGTGAGGGGCGCACCACGTTGAGGAAGTAGACCTCCATGCCCTTGTGCCAGTCGTCGTCGCTCAGTTCCAGCACGGGCGCCCGGGGGCCGTGGCCGGCGCTGTTGACCAGCACATCGATCCGACCCCAGCGCGCCATGGTTTCGTCGACCAGACGCTGGAGATCGCCGTTGGACTGGTTGGAACCGGTGACGCCAAGCCCGCCGAGTTCCTGCGCCAGCGCTTCACCCTTGCCTGACGAGGACAGAATGGCCACCTGGTAGCCGTTGGTGGCCAGCTTGCGGGCCACGCCCGCGCCCATGCCGCTGCCTGCGGCGGTGAGGATGGCGACTTTGTCGGTTCGGTTCATGGGTTTCATCTCCAACGGTTTCTGAGTTGCATCGGGCGGGATTGGTGTCAGGCAGCGGGGCGGTGCTTGCCCGTCAAGCGGGCAACGGCTGGCGCGATCCAGCCATGGCCGCTGACCAGCACGATGCCCAGCAGCACCGGGAACGAGCCCATCAGAAAGCTGGGTTCAATGCGCTCACCCAGCAGCCAGGCGCCCAGCAAGATGCCAAACAGCGGCGTGAGGAAGGAAAACACGCCCAGGCGCGAGGCCATGTACTGGCGCAGCAGCCAGAACCAGACCAGAAAGCTGGCAAACGACACCACCAGCGTGTGAAAAGCCAGGCTGGCCCAGACCGTGGGCGTGGACTTGAAGTGGGCGTGGCCGGTGATCAGGGACAGGCCCGTCAGCAGCACAAAGGCCCCCAGCAACTGGTACATCAAGGTCTGTGAGGCGGGCGCACGGGACAGGCTGCTGCTGCGGATGACCACGGTGGTGGCGCCCCAGGCGGCGCCCGCCACCAGACCCAGAAAATCGCCCCACAAAACGTTGCCGGGCGCTGGCACGGCGCTCTGCTGGCGGCCAAAAAAGGCGATGGCCAAGCCGCCGAACGCCAGCGCGATACCCACCCATTGCAAAGGTGCCAGGCGCTCGCTGGGCAGCTTCAGGTGCAGGCCTAGCGCGGCAAAGATGGGCGCGGTGTAGAGGAACACCACCATGTGGGCCGCACTCGTGTGGTTCAAACCCTCCCCCACCAGAAAGAACTCCAGGGCAAACAGGGCGCCGGCCAACAGGCCCGGCCCGGCCGTGCCGTCGGTGAAGGACATGCGCTCACCACGCCAGCGCATGAACACGGCCAGCAACACCGCCGCCATGCCCGAACGCAGTGCGATCTGGAACATCGGTGCGATGTCGTTGACCGTGTGCTTCAGCGCGATTTGCTGCAGGGCCCAGATCAGGCACAGCACCAGCATCAGGCCGATGGCGGTGGAGTCGAGGGATTTGCGGGTGTCCAT
>JBFHEQ010000340.1:0-4260 GCA_041584075.1 Hydrogenophaga sp. | reverse complement strand
ACTGTCCGTCAGCCTGGGTTTGGGCCTGCTGGCCAGCCCGCTGGCATGGTCTCAGACCGGCAGCCGTGAACCCGTGGTGCTGAATTTTGTCAACGCCGATATCGAAGCCGTGGTACGCACCATGGCCACCATCAGCGGGCGCAACACCGGCACGAGGTGGTTGGCCGACTCGTGGTTGAGGTTGAAGATCTGGGTGACGATCTGGTTGGACGAGGCCAGCTTGCTCACAGGCCCGGCATTCACCGGATTGCCTTGCAGTTTGGCGTCGGCTTCCGGCACGATCTTGTAGAGGCCACCCGTGTCCACCAGGGCAAAGCCTTGCAAACGCAGGGCTGCGCTGAACTGGTTGAGCGCGACGGGCGGAGGGACCGCCTTGTCGGTCGACAGGCTGACCGTGCCTTTGACGCGGGGGTCCACCACCACATTGCGCCCGCTGATGGTGGCCATGGTGCGTGCCACGGCTTCGATATCGGCGTTGACAAAATTCAGCACCACGGGTTCACGGCTGCCGGTCTGAGACCATGCCAGCGGGCTGGCCAGCAGGCCCAAACCCAGGCTGACGGACAGTGCAAGGACGCCGAGTGCTGGCACTCGATGTTCAGGCCGGGTTTGAAAAGGGAGTCGGGTCATGGTGAAATCCTATCGCGTATTCGGTGCGGTGGGGCTCAGCCCACCCTCAGGATCGAGCGCGGCCCCTGGCGGCGCCCGATGATGTTGAGCAGGTTTTCCAGCGCGTTCTCGCGCCCTGCTGCGGCTTGGGCCTCGCCTTGAAAGCGCAGGCGCCCACCCATCCACTGGCCGCTGCCCTGCAGCTGAAGGCCGCCACGCAGTGTGCTCAGCTGAAGCTGGGCACTGTTGCCGTCGGGGGTGGCTTCGAGGTTGATCCGGTAGCTGCCCAGGGGGCGCAGGGTGGACAGGCGGGACGTCATGTCCAGCGCATCGACGCGCAACCCGCCTTGCAGCAACAGTTGATCGCCCAGCATCTGCACGCTCAGTCCGCTGGATTGCACCACGAGCTGACCTTCCGGGCGCAAGGTGTTCCAGGGCGTGCCCAGACCGGTCAGCAACACCGCTGGCCATTGGCTTCCAAAGGCGGCCACACGCAGGGTGAAGCCCTTCAGGGCGGGGATCCACTTGAGGTTCACGGGGCGTGGCGAGCAACAGGGCGTTTCCAGTTGCAAGGCCATGGCCGGACGCCCCTCTGTCCATGTGGGGTTCAGCCGCCAGCGCAGCCCCTGGGGCAGGGCGCTCTCGGTGCGGCTGCCTTCGCCACCGGTGAGGAGCAGATCGCCCTGGCCTCGCCAGACGCTGCCCCGCGTGTTCACCAGGCGAACCTGGTCTTGCGTACCCCAGGCCAGCGCCGAGCCCAGCCATCGGGCAGGCGCAAACAAAGCGGTGGCCAGCATCAACCCCATCAGGGCTGCCAGCCAGGCCATGCGGGTGATCCAGCGGGTTGCCATCAGTTGTTGGGCCCCAGCCCGGGACCTGCGAGCGTGATTTGGCCGGCCCAGCCCGCTGGATTGGCCTGCCGCTGCACCTGCGCTTCAACCGGCAGCAATCTGGCGTTGACGCGAACCTGGCTCAGCCACAAGGCCAGCGCCTCGGGTGCGACGCCGCGCAGTGTCAGGATGGCACGGTCGCCTTGCACCGACACCTGGGCCTGGGCGCCCAGCGCAGCCGTTGCAGCTTCGACCGCGGCCTGCGCCCCGCGGCGGGTGGGGGGAGGGGTTGTGTTTTGGGCGCGCACCTGTTCGGCTGTGGCCGCCATGCGCAACATGTTTGTCAACTCAATGTCGATCGCGGCTTGGCGCGCCGGTGCCTGTCTCAAGGTGTTCAAGGCAGGGCCCAGTGCAACCCACCAAAGCAGGGCCAGTCCCACGATCCAGCCAGCGATCAACACCGCGCGTCGCTCCCGAGGGGCCATCCCGGCCAGAGTGGCGCTCGCGCGCTGGCTCAAACCGGCCGCCGGGTTCTTGCGCGCGGCCTGGGTCGTCGTCTGCTTGCGTTTTTTGAGTGTCATGGTTGGACAGGGGTCAGACCCAGCTCACTGCCTTCGCGCAAGACGTTCCAGCCCCCCCGCTGCAAGGCGTCTTGGAGGGCGGGCCATTGAGCGTCGGCACTGGCGCCAGCGTCAAAATAGGCGGTTTTGCCGTCGTAGCGAATTTTCTCAACCACCAGCGGCTGTTCGGCGCCCACGAGCGCCAAGGCGCTCAACATGGCTTCGAGATCGTGCATCGCCAACTGACCGCCTGCCTGCTGCAACTGCGTGAGTTCGCGTTGCATCTGCATGGGCGCATCCAGCACCAGCCCCACACCGGGAAAAGCGGTTTTCAGGGTTTGCTGCACGGCGGCCTTTTTTTGGGCCAGCGATCGCCGCTCCTGCCAGGCCGCTGCGTTGATGCCCAGCAGTTGCACCGCCACCAATGCGCCCAGGCCCCAACGGGCCGGACGCCAGGCGGGAGCGCTGCGCCAATCGCGCCAGACCTGTCGCCAGCGTTGACCGCGCCGGGCAGCCGTCGACAGGCGCAGATCAAACTGTGCCAGGTTCCAGCTGGACTGGGCGCAGCGCAACAGCCAGTCGGGCTGCGATACCAGTTCGAAACGCTGATCCACGGTTTCTTCGGCCAAGGCGGCTGTGCCTGGCTCGCTCATCCACCGGGTCGAGGCGGTCTCTGCACTGGCAGACTGAAGCAAGGCAGTGGGATCGGCGGCGGCATTCAGGGGAACACAGCACACCCCGAGTGCGTTGGCGCTGGCCATCCAGGGCTGCCCCGATTGCAGGTGGGCCCAGTGCACCACGTCGGGTTCTGCCGAGGCCTCTCCACCCGCCGATGCCACAGGCCAGAGGGCCGGGACGATGCGCGAGGCAGGGTGACCCGCTTCTTCGAGGGCATGTAGCCAGCCCCTCAACCAGTTCTTGTGGCATGCGGCCACCCAAACGGCCTGTCCAGGGCGGGCGCCGGGCGCAAGGGCGAAATGCAGCTCGGCGCAGTCGTTGAGCAAGCGTTCTTCCAACAGGCCGTCCAGCACAGCGCGTATCCGGGCGGCGGGAACCTTCGGCAAATCGATGCGGTGCCACGACACGGCCAGAGGCGGCAGCACCAGCACCACATCCTGATCGGCGGGCAAGAGGCCGGGCGCTGAGGTTCCATGGTCGTCCAGTTGCTGCCCGTTGGCCGAGCTCGCCCAGTCCAGGGCCGCCGAGGACGAGCCGGCGCCGGAGGGCGAAAAAGCGGAAGGGGTGAGGATCAGCACAGTGGTTTGGCAGGGAGTGGGATGGACAACAGTCTGCGCGCAGCCGGGTGTAGTGCGCAAGTGTCCATTTTACGGACGCGTATCAGGGTAGGGGGCTGGTGTGGAGGAAGTGTGTGCAGCGGGCTGTGCTGGAGGCGGGTTGTCATGGGGTGGTGGCCACGCGTTCCCGCCACCGGATGCCCACATTCAGCCCGCTGCGCACCACCAGCGAGCGCTCTTCGGTGGTGTGGTCGTCCAGCCGCATGCGCACATGCACTTCAAAAAACCGGCTGCGTACGTCGTGTTGACGGGCGTTGAGCCATTCTTTCTCCGCGCCCGGGATGCGGCTGATCACGTCTAGCAGGTCTTTGAACGGGCTGTTGGCGCGCTCGGTCACCAGTTGCTGGGCCATGGCGAGGTCGATCTGAGGAATGCTGGCGCACAACGCTTCGGCACTGGCCGTGTTGAGGTTCAGGGGTGTACGCTCCGGCAAGACGCCCACGTGAGGCATCAATGCCTTCAGACTCCCCTCGCTGAACCCCAGCCAGCCCAATTGCGCAAATCGCATGGGCAAAATGGGGGTGGACGAGGGTTGCGGGTCGGTTTGCGCCAGTTGACTGGTCGCCAGCAGCGACTCCACGGCGGTGTTGAGTTCGGCCAACGGCAGATCCAGCAACTGGTAAAGCTTGGTGAAGGCCGCCACATCGGGCTCCGACACCTCGACCTTGACCTGCGTCCCCTCGCCGGTGGTCTTGACGAGATTCATCACGTTGAGCCTTGACTGGGCATCGACCATTTCACCCGACAGGTAGGCGGGCATCAGATCTTCGGCGTTGTTGTCCTGGTCAGCCGCGAGAAAGGTCGACAGCTGGGCTTCTTCCAGCGGGGTGGCCCAGGGTTCACCCAAGTGGTCTGCGTTGCCGCTGTTGCGGTTGCTGCGCGCGTCTTCGCGCAGGATCAGGCGGCCCCAGTCGAGTGCCCCGGTCAGTATCCAGGAAGCCTGAATCCGCTGTCGTTCGGCCGCTT
>JBFHEQ010000339.1:0-4274 GCA_041584075.1 Hydrogenophaga sp. | reverse complement strand
TGAATGGAACAATGGCACCGGCCGTCGCAAATCCAGCGTCGCCCGTGTGTTTCTGAAAAAAGGCTCCGGCCAGATCGTGGTCAATGGCAAGGACATCCAGTCCTACTTTGGCCGTGAAACCTCGATCATGATCGCCAAGCAGCCCCTGCTGTTGACCGACCACGCCGAGACTTTCGACGTGATGGTGAACGTGCACGGTGGTGGCGAATCCGGCCAGGCCGGCGCTGTGCGCCACGGCATCACCCGTGCCCTGATCGACTACGACGCGACGCTCAAGCCGCAGCTGTCGCAGGCCGGTTACGTCACCCGTGACGCCCGCGAAGTCGAGCGTAAGAAAGTCGGTCTGCGTTCTGCACGCCGCGCCAAGCAGTTCAGCAAGCGTTAATCGCCTGTTGCCTGTTTCAAAAACCGCCTTCAAGCTGGTCTTGGGGCGGTTTTTTGCTTTTTGCTTGACCTCCGCTGAAAGTGCCACGGCATGAAATTTCGCCTATTGCGCCGGCGCCTGTCGGTCAGTGCGCCCCGGGTCTCGGTTCGCAGTGCCTTGCCCTGGCCCTTCCGCTGGCTCATGGCCGCCATCGTGCTCGGGTTCTCCAGTGCGTTGGCCCTGTGGGCGTTTGAGTTTGGCAAAGACATTGCCGGGCTGGACCGCAATGCCAAGCAGGAACTGGAGCAATTGCGGGGGGAGGTGAGTGGCCTGCGCACCGATCTCGCCCGGGCGCAGTCGGTGTCCAACACGTCCGAAAGCCTGCTCACCACAGAGAAGGCCGCGCAGGAGCAGCTGGTGATGCAGATCCGGCAGCTGGAGGCAGACAACCTGGCCCTGCGCAGCGATCTGGGTTTCTTTGAGCGCCTGATTCCCGGCTCGGGGAGCGGCGACCTCAGCATCCGTGGCTTGCAGGTTGAACGTCTGGATGCATCGCAAATGAAGTGGCAGATCCTGATGATCCAGGCGGCCAAGAACGCACCTGACTTCAAAGGCTCGCTGGAGATCACGTTCAGCGGTACGCTGGATGGAAAGCCCTGGTCAAAGAGCCAGGCGCCCGAGCCGCAGAGCGTGTTGATCAAGGGCTATTTGCGGCTGGAAGGTCTGTTGGACGTGCCACCGCAGGCCGTGGTAAAAACTGTGAGCGCCAAGATCTATCAGGGGCGTGATGTCAAGACCTTGTACACCGTCAAGATCTGAAGTCCAGAACAACGTTTGGAGAAGTCTCATGTTTGGAAAAAAGAAACAACCCCCGATCAAAAGCCTGATCGCCCAGGGTACCCGTGTCGAAGGCAATGTGATTTTTCACGACGGCCTGCGTGTGGATGGTGAAGTGGTGGGGGACATCCGTGCCAACGATGAGCAAACCAGCATCCTGGTGGTGAGCGAGTCCGCGAGTGTGACGGGCCAGATCTATGCGGACCACGTCATCCTCAATGGACACGTCAAAGGCCCGGTGTTTGCGTTTGACCTGCTCGAACTTCAGCCCAAGGCGCGTATCGAGGGCGATGTGTCGTACCGGGCGCTGGAAATGCACCAGGGCGCAACCATCTCTGGCCAGCTCAAGCCCATGACAGGTGATGCATCGGTGGATAAACCCACACTGAAACTGGCGGCAAATAACGGCTGACAGCAATTTGTCGGGGTTTGCGATAGCATTCACTATTCCCAGCGGAATACTGGGCCTTTCATCTTGTGAACGCCGTCCGCCCGTTTTTGCGCGGCGAGCTTCTTGCACCACCTAACCGAAATCAGGAGCCCCATGAGCGCCCTAGCCGAAACCCCCTCAACGGACATGCCAGCACCTCTGGTGTTCACCGACAGTGCCGCCGCCAAGGTGGCCGATCTGGTGGCCGAAGAAGGCAATCCCGATCTCAAATTGCGCGTGTTTGTGCAGGGTGGTGGTTGCTCTGGTTTCCAGTACGGCTTCACCTTTGACGAAGTGGTCAATGAAGACGACACCACCATGACCAAGAACGGGGTGTCGTTGTTGATCGATGCCATGAGCTACCAGTACCTTGTGGGCGCTGAAATCGACTACAAGGAAGACCTGGAGGGAGCGCAGTTCGTGATCAAGAACCCCAATGCCAACAGCACTTGCGGCTGTGGCTCCAGCTTCAGCGTCTGACCCCCGGAGGTTCGCCAGCTGACCCCTGCAGGCGTTGCGGGCCAACCACAAAGGGAACCACGGCTCCCTTTTTGTTTGGCCCGCAAGGCAGAAGCCTTAGCCGGACTGCAAAACGCCTGCCTCAGGCAGGGTGTTGGCTGTTCATCACTGTGCGCTGGCCTGGACGAGCGTGGCTGCAGCGTCGAGCTGCTGTCGCTGGGCGACGGCCACGGCATCGAATCGTTCACGCAGGGCCGGGCTGATGGGAATGTTTTCGCTCTGGCGTGCGATCTTCAGCGGGTCCTGGTGCTTGCCGTTGTCGATGAATTCGAAGTGGAGATGAGGGCCGGTCGACATGCCGGTGGAGCCCACGGCACCGATGAAATCGCCTTGTGCGACGCGTTGGCCGCGCTTCACGCCGATGCGGCTGAGGTGGGCATACTTGGTGGCCTTGTTGTCTTTGTGGCTGACCTCGATCACGTTGCCGTAGCCCCGCTGCACCCCAGCGAACTTCACCACGCCGTCGGCGATGGTGCGCACAGGCGTGCCCGTGGGTGCTGCATAGTCCACCCCCAGGTGGGCTTTCTGCCGGCCCAGCACGGGGTGAAAGCGCATGCCGTAACCGCTGCTCACACGAGAGAACTCGAGGGGCGAACCCAGGAAGGACTTGCGCGAGCTTTGTCCGTCGAACCCGTAGTAGGCGCCTTTCTGGCCGGGTTCGCCAAACCAGACAGCCTCGTGTTCGCGCCCGTTGTTGACGAATTCGGCGCTGAGCACGCGCCCCGCGCGCATGGTTTCACCGTCGGCTTCCAGGCTCTCGAACACCACGCTGAAGCGGTCGCCCTGGCGCAGGTCGCGGCGGAAATCGATGTCAGACGAAAACACCTCGGCGAGTTGTATGGCGACACTGTCGGGCAGGTTGATCTCGTCGGTCGCGGCGAACAGCGAACTCCGGATCACGCCACTGGCCAGTTTGGAGGTGGCGGTCAGTTCGGCGCTTTCGATACGGGCCGAGAATGTTCCGTTGACGGACTCGACTGTGAGACGCTCGAACAGGCGTTCGTCATCGGGCAACCAGCGCGCGGTGAGCTTGAGCAACTGGCCGCGATCGGTGGTCTCCACCGTGACGTTCTTGCCGGAGCGGCCATTGAACAGGCGGGCCGCTTCGGGACTCTTGCTCAGAAACGCCTGGGCATCGGTGTCCTCCACCCCCAGCCGCTTGAGCAAGCTTTGAAAACTGTCGTCGCGGCGAATGGTGTCGGTGCGGAACAGGGTGAACGGAATGGTGGCGCCCAAGGGCTGCGCTGAAGCGGACAAGGTCTCGAGCACAAGGGGCTCGATGATGTTGCTCACGGGCAAGCGCGAAGCATCGGGCGCCAGGGGTGCGATACCGAAAGCGGTGACCCCGGTGCCCAGCAACACCAGCCCGACCCCGCCCAGTACGCGACGCGGATGGTTCGAAAGGCTTTGGCTCGTGGCCGCAACAAATCTGGCCAGCGTTTGGAGTGGAGAAAAATGCAAAATATGATCCCTGAAGGTTGCTGTTGACGCCAGCAACGCAAAAACATGTACGAAGCACATTCCGGGCCGGAAGTTCCGTTGCGCACGGATTGATCCAGCAAACGGCTGCGTTCGTCAGGGGCAGGTACCGTGGTGTGACCACTAGAATCCAAGACCACTTTCAAGTATAGCCAAGCCATCGGCTATCGCAACAGGAAAACCCGCATGAGCCTCGGTGAGAAAGACAACCATAGTTCGCAAAAACCCCCGCAGACCCCAGCCGTCCTGACAGACGGTGTGCGCGAAGCGATGGCGGTGAGTCTGCGAGGGTGCGATGAATTGATTCCGCAGGACGAATGGGCGCGCAAGCTGGCGCGGTCGGAAACCACCGGTGTGCCGCTGCGCATCAAGCTGGGTCTGGACCCCACCGCACCCGATATCCACATCGGCCACACCGTGGTGCTCAACAAGATGCGCCAGCTGCAGGACCTCGGGCATCAGGTGATTTTCCTGATCGGTGACTTCACCAGCCTGATCGGCGACCCATCGGGGCGCAACAACACGCGCCCGCCACTCACGCCCGAGCAGATCAAGGCCAACGCAGAGACCTACTACCGCCAGGCCAGCCTGGTGCTGGACCCGGCGCGCACCGAGATCCGCTACAACAGCGAGTGGAGCGAGCCG
>JBFHEQ010000338.1:0-4277 GCA_041584075.1 Hydrogenophaga sp. | reverse complement strand
TGGAAGCAAAGGCCACCATGCCATAGCGCGAGCAGCGGCCATAGGTGGGCTTGATGCCGGTGATGCCGGTGAAGCTGGCGGGTTGGCGGATCGAGCCGCCGGTGTCGGTGCCGGTGGCGGCGGGCACCAGGCGCGCGGCCACGGCCGCCGCGCTGCCACCCGAAGAACCGCCGGGCACACGCGCCGTGTCCCAGGGGTTGTGCGCTGGTGCATAGGCCGAGTTGTCGTTGCCCGAACCCATGGCGAACTCGTCGCAGTTGAGTTTGCCCAGGGTGACCGCGCCGGCATCGGCCAGGCGCTGCACCACGGTGGCGTTGAAGGGGCTCTGGTAACCGTCCAGCATCTTCGAGCCGGCGGTGGTGGGGAAGTCGGTGGTGACGAAGATGTCCTTGTGGGCCAGCGGCACGCCCAGCAAGGCGCCCCGCTCACCGGCGGCCACCCGGGCATCGGCGGCTTTCGCCTGCGCCAGGGTCGCGTCTTCGTTGAACGCCAGGTAAGCGCCCAGGGCGTCGTGGGCCTTGGCGCGCGCCAGCAGGTGCTGCGCGGCTTCAACCGCGGACGTTTTTTTGTCGGCAATGGCAGCGGCCAGCTCGGCCACCCCCATCTGGTGCAAATCGGTGGCGCTCATTCGATCACTTTCGGCACAAGAAACAAGCCACGCTCCACAGCGGGGGCGCTCTTCTGGTTGGCTTCACGCTGGTCGGGCTCGCTGGCCACATCGGGACGCAGGCGCAGACTCACATGGTCAATCACCGCCGTGGGGTGGGCCAGCGGCTCGACGCCGGTGGTGTCGACCGCGTTCATTTGCTCGACGATGTCGAAAAAGCCGTTGAGCTGGGTGAGCAGGCGCTCGCTGTGCTCGCTGGAAAGCTCCAGGCGGGCCAGGTTGGCGATGCGCCCGATGTCGGACGAGGTCAGGGACATGGCTGTGGGGAGTGCGTTGTAAGTGAAAAGAAACCACCCGGCGTGCAAAAAAGCCGCTGAAACGGGTTGTAAAGGGGCCGCGACGGCAGGGAATGAGTCCCGTTGCGTGCAGGGGATACGTTATTATCCAAGGTTTAACGGTCAATGCGTCCCAAGGGCGCTTTTCGCCGTTGAATCAAATACTTAACACCGCTCCCTCAAGCACTTGGCGATGGCCGCGCCAGAACAACAAAGCCCAAGCGCGTCCTCGCTCCACCGGATTTTTGCACCATGTTTGAATCGTTCCGTCGGCAGTTTTCGACCGACCTCGCCATCGACCTCGGCACCGCCAACACCCTGATCTACGTCCGGGGCAAAGGCATCGTGCTCGACGAGCCCTCGGTGGTGTCCATTCGCCACGAAGGCGGCCCCCAGGGCAAAAAGACCATCCAGGCCGTGGGCCATGAAGCCAAGGCCATGCTGGGCAAGGTGCCCGGCAACATCGAGGCGATCCGCCCGATGAAAGACGGCGTGATCGCCGACTTTACCGTCACCGAGCAGATGCTCAAGCAGTTCATCAAGATGGTGCACCCCCGCTCGATGTTCAAGCCGAGCCCCCGCATCATCATCTGCGTGCCCTGCGGCTCCACCCAGGTCGAGCGCCGCGCCATCCGCGAGTCGGCCCTGGGCGCCGGTGCTTCCGAGGTGTACCTGATCGAAGAACCCATGGCCGCCGGCATCGGTGCCGGCCTGCCGGTGTCGGACGCGTCCGGCTCCATGGTGGTCGACATCGGTGGTGGCACCACCGAAGTGGGCGTGATTTCGCTGGGCGGCATGGTTTACAAGGGCAGCGTGCGTGTGGGCGGTGACCGCTTCGACGACGCCATCATCGCCTACATCCGCCGCAACTACGGCATGCTGATCGGCGAGCCGACCGCCGAGGCGATCAAGAAAAACATTGGCTCGGCCTTTCCCGGCTCTGAAGTCAAGGAGATGGAAGTCAAGGGCCGCAACCTGTCCGAAGGCGTGCCACGCAGCTTCACCATTTCCAGCAACGAAATCCTGGAGGCCCTGACCGATCCGCTGAACAACATCGTCTCGGCCGTCAAGATGGCGCTGGAGCACACGCCGCCCGAGCTGGGCGCCGACATCGCCGAGCGCGGCATGATGCTGACCGGCGGCGGCGCCTTGCTGCACGACCTGGACCGCCTGCTGGCCGAAGAAACCGGCCTGCCCGTGCTGGTGGCCGAAGAGCCGCTGACCTGCGTGGTGCGCGGTTGCGGCATGGCCCTGGAGCGCATGGAGCGCCTGGGCACCATCTTCACCAACGAGTAAGCCCTGAGACCGGTCCTGCGCCTGCTCCCCATGCCCGGCCGGCTTTTGTGACATGCCACTGGGCACCCTGGACCGAACTCCGCCCCCGTTTTTCAAACAGGGCCCTTCGGCGCTGTCCAAACTGATGGTATTCAGCGCCCTGGCGCTGTTTCTCATGGTGGCCGACACGCGCTTCAGCATTGCCGTGCCGGTGCGCGCCGCGCTGGGCACAGCCCTCTACCCCCTGCAGTGGCTGGTCATGCAGCCGGTGCGCGCAGCCGGCGGCGCCGGCGAGTACTTCACCAGCCTGCACCAGGCGCAGGCCAGTGAAAATGAGGCCTTGCAAAAGCTTGCCAGCCAATCGGAAAACGCCTTGCAGGTGGAACAGCTCCGCCTGGAAAACCAGCGCCTGCGCGATTTGCTGGCCATGCGCGAACGCATCCAGGCGCCCTCCATCGGCGCCCAGGTCCTGTACGACGCCGCCGACCCCTATTCGCGCCGCATCGTGATCGACCGGGGCCAGACCCACGGCGTGGTGGCGGGTTCACCCGTGATCGACGACAACGGCGTGCTCGGCCAGGTCACGCGGGTGTATCCGCTGATGTCGGAGGTGACGCTGCTGATCGACCGCGACCACGCCATCCCCGTGCTCAACACCCGCACCGGCGTGCGCAGTGTGGCCTTTGGCCATGTGGGCGCCGACGGCGAGGGCCTTGAACTGCGCTACACCCTGGCCAATGCCGACATCCAGGAAGGCGACCTGCTGACCACCACAGGCGTCGACGGCGTGTACCCTCCCGGCCTGCCCGTGGCGCGCATCAACGCCATCGGCGAACGCGCCGAATCGTCCTTCAACCGCATCAGCTGCTCGCCCCTGGCCCGGGTGCATGGCGCCCTGCACGTGCTGGTGCTCACACCCGTGGGCCAGAACCTGCCGCCTTCTCCGCCGGGCAAGCCACCAGCCGGCAGCCCCTCTGCGGCCGTCGCCGCTTCCGCGCCGAGGAAGTCCGCACCATGATCATGCGCCCCGGCCAGCAACTCCTGTTGCCCGCCAACCCGGTTTTCATCTGGTTCACCCTGCTCGCCGCGCTGGCGGTCAACATGTTGATGAGTTCGGGTGTCTGGGGCCGTGCCGCCTGGGTGCCCGATTTGCTCGCCATCACCCTGGTGTTCTGGGGGGTGCACCAGCCTCTGCGGATCAGTGTGGGCGTGGCCTTCGTCTTTGGTCTGGCCATGGACGTGCAACAAGGGGCGCTGCTGGGACAGCATGCGCTGGCCTACACCGTGCTCGGGTTTTTTGCCGTGTCCATGCACCGCCGCCTGCTGTGGTTTGGCGTGCCGACCCAGGCGATCCAGGTCTTGCCCCTGCTGATGGCGGCCCACGTGCTCCAGTTGGTCGTGCGACTGATCGCAGGTGGCACCTTCCCAGGCTGGGCCATCTTTGCTGCTCCTTTCATCGAAGCCGCCTTGTGGCCTGTGGTCAGCGTGTTGTTGCTGGCCCCCCAACGGCGTGCGCCGGATCCTGATGACAACCGACCGTTGTAGCTGTTGTGCCCCCCGCGCCGGCTGCGCCGTCACCCCCCAGGGGGCGGCACTGGCGGCCTGGCAGAGCCAGTTCCGCGGTGCCCCGGGATCGCCCGGCCTTCGGACCGGGCGAAGCGCGCCTGCGCGCGCAGGCCTGATGGTTGGCAGGCGCGACGGTTGTTCGCGTCCAGTGGTCCGAAGGCCACTGGACCCCAGGACGCCGTCGGTCCGGCTTTGCCGGTCGACCAGCGTCGCCCCCTGGGGGGGTGACGGCGCAGCCGTCGCGGGGGGGGCCAGATGACCGAACTGCGCAATATTGAGGCCGATCTGGCCCAGTTCCGCAACCGCGTGGTGGTGGTGGGGCTGGCGATTCTGTTTGCGTTTGGGCTGCTGGCCTCGCGCATGGTCTACCTGCAAGTGGTGCGCCACGAAGACCTGGCCGCCCAGGCTGAGAGCAACCGCACGGCGGTGTTGCCCGTGGTGCCCAACCGGGGCCAGATCCTGGACCGCAAGGGCCGTGTGCTCGCGACCAACTT
>JBFHEQ010000337.1:0-4281 GCA_041584075.1 Hydrogenophaga sp. | reverse complement strand
TGCCCTGCACCACGCTGTCGACCGAGGGTCTGAGCCGGTAGTCGCCCTGCTCACCAAAGGCGCTGACCATGTAGTACACCAGCGTCGGGTTGATGCGCCGCACCGCCTCGTAGGTCAGCGCATGAGCCTCGGCAAAGTCGGGGCGAAAATTGTGCACCAGCACCTGGGCTTTTGAAATCAGCCGCTCCAGCACCGCGCGCCCGGCGGGGGTGCGTATGTCCAAAGCGATCGACTCCTTTCCCCGGTTGCAGGTCATGAAAGCGACGCTGGAGTCGCCATAAAACGGTGGGCCAAAATGCCGCCCCTCCTCTCCGGTGATCGCCTCGACCTTTATGACGCGCGCGCCCAAGTCGGCCAGCACCATGGCCGCGTAAGGCCCGGCAATCAAGCGGGACAAATCGATGACGGTGATGCCACTCAGAATGCCTTGCACGGCGCCGCCCTTTTTTACTTGCTGGCGCGCGAGCGGGTGCGAAACGCCGCAATGCCGGCCCGATGCTCGGGCGTGTCTTCGAGCACCGCCATGTGCGAGGACACCATGTCCAGGTGCGTGGCGAGCGCCATGGTCTGGCTCTGGTAGACGGCGCGACGAAAGAAGCGCACCGCCTGCTGCGGCTTGGAGGCAATGGTGCGCGCCATCTCGTAAGTGGCTGCCATCAGTTCGGCATCGGGCACCACCCGATTGACCATGCCAATGCGCTCGGCCTCCTCCGCCCCCACCACGCGACCGGTCCAGAACAGCTCAAGCGCGCGCGCAGTGCCTATCAGTCGCGGCAAGTACCAAGCACCGGCATCCCCGGCCATCAGCCCGATGTTGATATAACTCTCGGCCAGTGTGGCCGAGCTTGCCATCAAGCGGATATCGCACATCAGAGCCATGTCGCAGCCAGCGCCACGTGCCGCGCCGTTGACAGCGGCAATGACCGGTTTTTCCATCCGTTCCAGCGTGAGCGCGATGCGATGCACATGCCGATAAAGAAAATCCTTGCGCCCCATGCTGTCGAGTTCGCTGAATTTGGCCATCTCCTCGAAATCGCCGCCGGCACAAAAAGCACGACCGGCACCGGTGACGACGATAACCTTCACGCGCTCATCGGCCTCAGCCTGTTCGAGCGCCACGCGCCAGGCGTCGACCATTTCAAGATCGAAGGCGTTGAGTTGATCCGGCCGGTTGAGGGTCAGGGTCGCAATGCCGTCGGCATCAACCGCAATCAAAATGGGGAGAACGACGGACATAGGAAGCCTTTCTGACTGTGGAATGAACAAGGGACAAGGGCGACTGTCCGCGCCTGCCGGAAACCGACTGGTTTCGATAAACGACCTGCGATCATATTATCAGAACGGTTGTTAGTTAGACAAATAGACCGAAATATGCCCTGCAAGTTAGGCTTGTGAAAAGGACAGGCGCGGGCGTGTGTTGCACACCCCATGACCTTCACGACACCTACCGTTCAACGTCCTCGTACAGACCGCAGTAGCTCTCGCGCAGCGGATGTTTTTGAATCTTGCCGGTGGAGGTCATCGGTAAGGCATCGACGATGCGGATTGCCTTCGGGACCTCAAAGCCCCCAAGAAATTCCTTGCAATGCTGGACCAGACCGGCCTCGTCGATTTGTGCACCGGCCTTGAGCACCACGAAAGCGGTGACCGCCTCGATCCAGCGCGGATGCGACAACCCCACCACCGCGGCATTGGCCACCGCTGGGTGGCGCAGCAAGACGGCCTCCACCTTGACTGAAGGCACGTTCTCGCCGCCAGTCTTGATCATGTCCTTCTTGCGGTCTCTGAACACCATTTGGCCGTCCACCCACATGCCGAGGTCGCCGGTGTGGTGCCAGCCGAAAGAGCGCGCCTCGGCGGTGGCTTGGGGATTTTTGTAGTAGCCCTCCATCACGTTGGGGCCGCGGTGCACGATCTCGCCGACTTCGCCGGGGCCGAGCAGCCTGCCTGCGTCGTCCATCACTTCCGTGTCGTTGATCAGCGCGCTAACGCCCCAGTAGGAGCCAAAGCGCTTAAGCTGTTCTTCGGGCCGGTAGGCCATGGTGAGCGGGTACATCTCTGTCTGACCGGTGGCCAGTGTGTAATTCGGGCAGAACTCGGCGATCAGGCGGCGCAGCAGGGTCTCGGCCATGGGCGCCATGGCGTATACGCACATGCGCAGGCTCGACAGATCGCGCCCCGGGCGCGAAGGATGATCGAGCATGGCCTGGTGCATCAGCGGCAGGCCCACCAGAAAGCTCACCCGTTCACGCTCGATGGCGTCGAGCATGGTGGCGGGGTCGAAGGCGCGCATCACGATCACCGTGCCGCCGGCCGCCAGCACCCCGCACATCAGCGTGTGCTGGGCGCAATGAAAGAGGGGCAGCACGGCAATGTTCACGGCATCGCGCCACACCCCCAACTCAAGCGCGTTATTCATCGCCGCCATCACCACCGACAAGTGGCTTTGCATCACCCCCTTGGGGCGGCCGGTGGTTCCGCTGGTGTACATGATCTGGGCCACGTCGCGGTCATGAATTTCGACCTCGGACTCAGTGGCAGACTGCGCTGCAATCGCTGCAGCTAAGCTGCTGAAAGCCCCGGCCCCCTCGCCTTCCAGCACCCATCCGCGACCGGGCCGCGCCTCGATGGCTGCACGCAACTCCGGGCGTGCCAGCAGAGCGGCATCCACCATCAGGAAGCACGCCTCAGAGTGGTCGATGATGTAGCGAACGTCATCCAGCCCCAGGCCGGTGTTGATGGGCACCCAGATCAGGCCGGCGCGGTGGATGCCGAACATGACCACCAGGAACTCAAGCGAGTTATTGCATAGCGTAGCCACGCGGTCACCTCGCACCAAGCCGGCGGCCAGCAAGGCATTGGCGCAGCGGGTCACGCGCTCATTGAGCTCACCGTAGGTCATGCGCTGATCGTCGAGCACGAACGCCGTCTTGGCACGGTCTCTCGCTGCCGAGCGGCGCAGGAAGTCGCCGATGGCCACGCGGGCAATTGCGCCAGGGGATGGCACACCGGCGATGACGGAGGTTGGTGGGTTCATGGTCGATGTCTCCTACTTTTTGAATTGTTTGGCCGGTGCCGCCGACCACGCAGCCAGGAGCAAGCCTGGCCTCTGATTCACCTCGGCATCCGCTGCGACCTATAACGCAGTCACCAATTCGGGCACCGCTGTGAACAGATCCGCCACCAAACCATAATCGGCCACCTGGAAGATCGGCGCTTCGGCGTCCTTGTTGATGGCGACGATCACCTTGCTGTCCTTCATGCCAGCCAGGTGCTGGATGGCTCCCGAGATGCCAACCGCTACGTACAACTGGGGTGCCACGATCTTGCCGGTCTGGCCGACCTGGTAGTCATTCGGTGCGTAACCGGCGTCAACCGCCGCACGTGACGCGCCGAGAGCGGCGCCCAGCTTGTCGGCCAGCGGCTCCAGCACAGCTTGAAACTGGTCGGCCGCGCCCAGTCCGCGTCCGCCCGACACGATGACCGATGCGGCGGTGAGTTCCGGACGCTCCAGTTTCACCACCTCACGTCCGACCAAGATGGTCAAGCCAAGGTCGCCAGCCGCAGCCAGCGTCTCGACCACGGCCGCTCCGCCCACGCCCGCTGGGTCAAAGGCGGTGGTGCGAATGCTCAGCACCTTGATGGCATCCTTCGATTGCACGCGAGCCAGCGCGTTACCAGCATAGAACGGTCTCTGAAAAGTATCGGGCGATTCGATCGCGATCACGTCCGACACCTGGGATGCATCCAGCAAGGCCGCCACACGCGGCAGCACGTTTTTACCAAAGGCCGTGGCTGGCGCCAACACATGGGTATAGCCAGCATCGGTGCACACGCGTGACTGCACCAGTGCGGCCAGGTTCTCGGCCAGATGGGCCTCATGGTGCGCCGCGTCTGCGTGCAGCACTTTGGCTACGCCCGCGACCGCCGCCGCAGCCTGGGCAACGGCCGCACAGTTGCTGCCCGCCACCAGCACATGAATGTCGCCGCCGATGCGCGTGGCGGCAGCAATCGTGTTCAGCGTGGCCGCCTTGAGTACGGTGTTGTCGTGTTCCGCAATGATCAGGGTTGTCATCAGATCACCTTCGCTTCTTCTTTGAGTCGTTTGACGAGTTCGGCCGTTTCGGCCACCTTGATGCCGGCCTTGCGCGCCGCCGGCTCGCTGACGTGCAGGGTCACCGTGCGCGGCGCGATGTCGATGCCGAGCTCGGCCGCCTTGATCACCTCCAGCGGCTTCTTCTTGGCCTTCATGATGTTGGGTAGCGTGATGAAGCGCGGCTC
>JBFHEQ010000336.1:0-4292 GCA_041584075.1 Hydrogenophaga sp. | reverse complement strand
ATCGAGGTGATGGCCAGGATGACCAGCAGACCGGCATTGACGTTGGACAAGATGGCCTCGGGGCCGAAAGGCACAGCCACCCAGGCTGCGAGAGCCGGCATGATGGCCATCATCGGGCCGAGACGGAACAGACCGGTCGAAGCCGCACTGGGGCTGATGATTTCTTTGGTGAGCAGCTTCACCGCATCGGCGATGGGCTGCAGGAGACCAAAGGGGCCCACACGGTTGGGACCCATGCGCACCTGCATGAAGCCCAGCAACTTGCGCTCCCACAGCGTGAGGTAAGCCACAGCACCCATCAAGGGTGCCAACACGGCCACGATCTTGATCATGGCCCAGATGACGGGCCAGGCCGCCGTGGTCCACCATTCAGCGGCGATCAGGCCCAGACCTGCGTTGTACATGGCGTCGATCATGCGGGCACTCCTGGCTGGGCGGCTGCCCTGGCATCGTGGGTGAGCTGCAGCGAAGAGGCGCGGCGCACCAGCGAATCCAGTTGGTAAATGGAGGCGACGCAAGGCGCCACTGCGGCAGGCCGCTGGTCTGCTGCTGCTGCACCCGCGCCCACGTCGGCGTTGGACAAGCGCGTCGCCGCCACCTGCTCACCGTGGTTCACGTCCGGCAGCACGGCTGCGAGCACCGCCTGTGACGAGTCGGCATCAAAGCCCGGCAGATCCAAAAGGTTGCCCAGCACACGCATGACCTTCCAGGCGGGGCGGGTTTCACCCAGGGGACGCACGACGGCGTGGAAGCTCTGCAGGCGGCCCTCGGCGTTCACGAAAGAACCCGAGGTTTCGCTGAAGGGAGCGATGGGCAGCAGCACATCGCTGATGTCCATGTTGGTCTTGAAGGGGCTCAGGGTCACCACCATGCCGGCAGTGCCCAGGGCGGCCACGCCCGCTGCGCTGTCCGCACCTGGCTCGGTGTTGAGCAGGATCAAAGCCTTGAGCGATTGGCCCAGCATCTGGGTGGCGTTGAAACCGCCCTGCCCTGGCACGGCGCCCACCAGCTGGGCACCCACCGTATTGGCGGCCTCGGTCAGATAGCCCACCTGAGCGCCGGTTTGCTGAGCGATCCAGTTGGCCAGCGCCAGAAGGCTGGCCGCCTTCTCATGGTGCGCGGCCGCATTGCCGAGCAGGATGGCCTTGCTTTCGCCACCCATCAGGGACTTGGCGATGGCTTTCGCTTCGTCGCTGGACTCGGCCGCCACGGGCGATTGCACACCCTTTTCGGCCGCCACCGCCACGGCCACACCGGCCAAAGCGCGAACCCAGACACTGTGGTCTGCGATCAAGGTGTTTTTGCGTGGCAAGGCCCAGTCTTGATCGGCGTCGATCAGTGCGTTGACCTGTGCACCATGGCGGGCTGCCTGACGGATGCGCTGGGCGAACAGGGGGTGGTCTTTGCGAAGATTGGAACCCACCACCAGCACGCGCTGAAGCGTCGACAGCGCAGCGACCGGCATACCCAGCCATCGCGCCTGGCCGGAAGGGGCCGCATTGGAGAAGTCAGCGTGACGCAAACGGCTGTCGATGTTCTCGCTGCCCAGACCACGCACCAGGGCGCCGGCCAAGGCCAGTTCTTCGACCGTGCTGTGTGGGCTGGCCACCAGGCCGATGGCCGAGGCGCCGTGATCACATTTCACCTGTCGCAGGCCGTTGGCCACATACTCCAGAGCGGTTTGCCAGTCGACGGTCTTCCACTCGCCGCCCTGCTTGAGCATGGGGGTGGTCAGGCGGTCGGCGCTGTCGAGGGCTTCGTAGGAAAAACGGTCACGGTCGGCAATCCAGCACTCGTTGACCGATTCGTTCTCAAGCGGCACGACCCGCATGACTTTGTGGTTCTTGACCTGAACAATCAGGTTGGCACCGGTGGAGTCGTGGGGGCTGACCGATTTGCGGCGTGACAGCTCCCAGGTGCGGGCGCTGTAACGGAACGGCTTGCTCGTGAGCGCACCCACCGGGCAGATGTCGATCATGTTGCCTGACAGCTCGGAGTCGACTGTGTCGCCAATGAAGGTTTCAATTTCGGCGTGTTCACCGCGGTGCGACATGCCCAGCTCCATGGCACCGGCCACTTCCTGGCCAAAGCGCACACAGCGGGTGCAATGGATGCAACGGCTCATCTCTTCCATGGAGATCAGCGGTCCCACGTCTTTGTGGAAGACGACGCGCTTTTCCTCTTCGTACCGTGAAGCACCAGCACCGTAACCCACGGCCAGATCCTGCAACTGGCATTCGCCACCCTGGTCGCAGATCGGGCAGTCCAGGGGGTGGTTGATCAGCAGAAACTCCATCACCGACTGCTGGGCCTTGATGGCCTTGTCGGACTTGGTGCGCACGATCATGCCCTGCGTGACCGGGGTCGCACAGGCCGGCATGGGTTTGGGCGCCTTTTCGACGTCGACCAGGCACATGCGGCAATTGGCCGCAATGGACAGCTTCTTGTGATAGCAGAAATGCGGTATGTAGGTGCCCGCTTTCTCGGCCGCGTGCATGATCATGCTGCCGGGTGCTATTTCGACCTTCTGGCCGTCGAGTTCGATTTCAACCATCTTGTTTTCCGTTGTCAGGCGGCGGACGCTGAGGCATCGGCTTTGATCATGGCCGCGAACTCGGGCCGGAAATGTTTGAGCATGGCGCGCACCGGCATGGCCGCCGCATCGCCCAGGGCGCAAATCGTGCGGCCCATGATGTTCTCGGCCACATTGTCGAGCAGCGCCATGTCTGCAGGCTTACCTTCGCCACGGTGGATCTTGTCCACCAGGCGCCACAACCAGCCTGTGCCCTCACGGCAAGGTGTGCATTGGCCACAGGACTCGTGCATGTAGAAATAGGACAGGCGCTTGAGCGACTCCACCATGTCGCGCGAATCGTCCATCACGATCACCGCGCCCGAACCCAGCATGGAGCCGGCCTTGGCGATCGAGTCGTAGTCCATCGTGCATTCCATGATGATGGATGCGGGCAAGACCGGGGAGGACGACCCCCCCGGGATCACGGCCTTGAGCGTGCGGCCTTTGCGCACACCGCCGGCCAGCTCCAGCAGCTTGGCGAACGGCGTGCCCATGGGAATTTCGTAATTGCCTGGGCGCTCGACATCACCACTCACCGAGTAGATCTTGGTGCCGCCGTTGTTGGGCTTGCCGCATTCCAGGTAAGCCTGACCACCGTTGTTGATGATCCACGGCACAGCCGCGAAGGTCTCGGTGTTGTTGATGGTGGTGGGCTTGCCATACAGGCCAAAACTGGCGGGAAAAGGCGGCTTGAAGCGTGGCTGGCCTTTTTTGCCTTCCAGCGACTCCAGCAAGGCGGTTTCTTCGCCACAGATGTAGGCGCCAAAGCCGTGGTGAGCGTGCAGCTGGAAGCTGAAGTTGCTGCCCAGGATGTTGTCGCCCAGCAAGCCGGCCGCACGGGCCTCTTCCAGCGCCTCTTCGAAGCGCTCGTACTCCCGGAAAATCTCGCCGTGGATGTAGTTGTAGCCCACGCTGATGCCCATGGCGTACGCCGCAATCGCCATGCCTTCGATGACGATGTGGGGGTTGTACATCAGGATGTCGCGGTCCTTGCAGGTGCCCGGCTCGCCTTCGTCCGAGTTGCAGACCAGGTACTTCTGGCCAGGAAACTGTCGCGGCATGAAGCTCCACTTCAGGCCCGAAGGGAAGCCGGCACCGCCGCGACCCCGCAGCGAGGCTTCCTTGACCGTGGCGATCACCTGGTCCTGGGTCATGCCGGTCAAGCCGGTCTCGGGGTCAGGCGCAGAGCCGTCTTTGCCCAGGACTTTGCGCAGCGCCTGGTAGCCACCGCGGGCTTCGTAGTCCTTGAGGGACCAGTTGCTGCCGTTCAGGCCGGCGTAAATCTGCGCGCCGATGTGGCGGTCGTGAAAACAGGTCTGTACACCCGTGGCACGGAATTGCGCGAGTACTTGATCTGCGTTCATGCCTTGCCTTCCGATGCCTTGAGGCCGTCGATCAGTTGATCGAGCTTGTCGTTGCTCATGAAGCTGCACATGTGGCGGTCATTGACCAGCATCACGGGCGAATCGGCGCAGGCGCCCAGGCATTCGCTTTGCTGCAAAGTGAACAGGCCATCGTCGGTGGTGCCACCCATGGTCACACCCAGCTTGTGCTCCAGATGCTCCAGTGCCTTGCCGCCGTCGCGCAGCAGGCATGGCAGGTTGGTGCAGACGTTGAGCTTGAACTTGCCCACCGGCTCCTGGTTGTACATGTTGTAGAAGGTGGTGACCTCGTGCACGGCCATCACCGGCATGCCGAGGTAGTCGGCAATCGCCTT
>JBFHEQ010000335.1:0-4299 GCA_041584075.1 Hydrogenophaga sp. | reverse complement strand
CGCGCGGGCACACCGCTGACCGAACTGGAGGCCACGCTCGCTGAAAAAGGCCAGTACCTGCCGTTCGACCCCCCCCGTTTTGGTGCGGGTTCGACCATCGGTGGCGTGGTCGCCGCCGGGCTGGCCGGGCCCGGGCGTGCCAGCGTGGGCGGTGTGCGCGACTATGTGTTGGGCCTGCAGTTCATCAATGGCAAGGGCGAGTGGCTCACCTTTGGTGGCCAGGTGATGAAAAACGTGGCCGGCTACGATGTGAGCCGTGTCATGGCCGGCAGCCTGGGCACGCTGGGTGTGATCACCGACATCTCGCTCAAGGTGTTGCCTGTGGCCCCGGCCGAAGCCACCCTGGTGTTTGAGCTGGGCCAGGGCCCAGCGCTGGAACAGCTGCACCGCTGGGGCGGCCAGCCACTGCCACTCAATGCCAGTTGCTGGGTCAAGGACCACACCCAGCCCAACGCGCCAGAGCTGCTGTTTGTGCGTTTGCGCGGTGCGGTGGCCGCCGTTGAAGCGGCGAGCGAGCGATTGGCCAAAGAAGCCGGGGCCCAGCGCATGGACAACGCCCAGGCCGGCCCCGACTGGGCCGCCTGCCGCGACCAGACCCTGCCTTTCTTCCAGGCCCCGTCGCCCGATGTGTGCCTGTGGCGCCTTTCGCTGCCGCAAACCGCGCCCGTCCTGACGCTCCCCTACGACCAGCTGATCGAGTGGCAGGGCGCGCAGCGCTGGTTGTGGGCGCCGGCATCGGCGGCCGCAGAGCTGCGCGGTGCTGCGGCCGCGGCCAAAGGCCACGCCACCTTGTTCCGCGCCGGGGCCGACGGTGCACCGGGGATGGCGCGTTTTGACCAACAAAGCCCGGTGATCGAAGGCATCACCCAACGCTTGCGCGCCGAGTTCGACCCGGCCGGCATCTTCAACCCTGGCCGGATGGTATGAGCCCCCACGCTCCACCGCTGCGCGGGTCGCTGGCCTTGCAGGCCGCGGCGTTGTCAGAGCCAACGCCCCTTCAGGCTGTCCCGGCCTGCGCAGGCAGGCCCGGAGCCGCAGCCCTCAGCCCCAAGGGGGCTGACCCGGCTTGGGGCTGCCCGGCGCCGGATCGCCTGAGTTTGAGCCACCACGCCCGCCGACACTGATCCTTCTATGCAAACCAACCTCTCCCCCGAATACCAGGCCCGCGCCGATGGCCGTGCCGCCGAAGCGATTCTGCGCAAGTGTGTGCACTGCGGTTTTTGCACCGCCACCTGCCCGACCTACCAATTGCTGGGCGACGAGCTGGACGGCCCGCGCGGCCGCATCTACCTGATGAAGCAGGTGCTGGAAGGCGTGGAGCCCACGCGCAAGACGCAACTGCACCTGGACCGCTGCCTGACCTGCCGCAATTGCGAGACCACCTGCCCCAGCGGTGTCGACTATGGCCACTTGATCGACATCGGTCGCAAGATCGTGGACGAAAAAGTGCCGCGTCCGGCGGCTGAAAAGGCCGTGCGCTGGTTGCTCAAGGAAGGCCTGCCGTCGCCGCTGTTTGGCCCGGCCATGAAGCTGGGTCAGATGGTGCGCCCGCTGATGCCGGCGGCGCTCAAGAACAAGGTGCCGGCCAAACAGGATGCGGGCGCCTGGCCCTCGCAGACCCATGCGCGCAAGGTGTTGATGCTGGCGGGCTGCGTGCAGCCGGCGATGATGCCCAACATCAACACCGCCACCGCCCGCGTGCTGGATGCCGCGGGCATCGAGACCGTGGTCGCGGCCAAGGCGGGTTGCTGCGGCGCGGTGAAGTTCCATCTCAACGACCAGGACGGCGGCAAGGCGGAAATGCGCGCGAATATCGACGCCTGGTGGCCACACATCGAAAGCGGTGTCGAAGCCATCGTCATGAACGCTTCGGGCTGCGGTGTCACGGTGAAAGAATACGGCCACATCCTGGCCGACGACCCTGCCTATGCGGCCAAAGCCGAGCGCATCAGTGCGCTCACCAAAGACCTGAGCGAGTTGCTGCCCGCGCTGGTGCCGGTGTTGAAACCCAGGCTGGCCCGAGTGCCCGATGCCGGCAAGGTGGTGGGCTTCCACCCGCCCTGCACGCTGCAACACGGCCAGCAACTCAGAGGCGGGGTCGAGCAACACCTGAGCGCGCTGGGTTTCACCGTGATGGTGGCGAAGAACGAAGCGCACCTCTGCTGCGGCTCGGCCGGTACCTACTCTGTACTCAACCCCGAGTTGTCGTACCAGCTGCGCGACCGCAAGCTCGGACACCTCAACGAGCTCCAGCCAGCGGTGATCACCAGCGCCAACATCGGTTGCATCACCCACCTGCAAAGCGGAACGCAAACGCCTGTGCGCCACTGGGTCGAGATCCTGGATGAGGCGCTGAGATGACACTCTCTGGCACTTGTGCACACGATGAAGCCCGTCCGAAGGCGGCATCGTCGGTGCGTCATGCCGGTGTGACCTGATGGCGATATGCTGTGAACAACGGAGCCGTTAGCGTCTGGCTCCGTTTCCTGTTCTCGACGCTACAAAAGGATTGATCATGGGTTTCTTCAGCAACATTCTCGAAAAACTGGGCATGAAAGAGGCCGCTGCAGCGCCCGTCATCACACCACCCGCTGCAGCCGCACCAGCTCCAGCAGCCGTTGCTGCGCCAGCGCCTGTGGCAGCGCCTGCTGCGCCCGTGGTTCAGTCCATCACCATGGTGGATGTGGTCGCACTGCTGACCGAGAAGGCCGCCAAACACCCCGAGAAGCTCAACTGGAAAACATCGATCGTCGACTTGCTCAAGCTGCTGGGTCTGGACAGCAGCCTCGCCGCGCGCAAGGAACTGGCCAAAGAGCTGTATTGCCCTGACGAAAAAATGGCCGACTCGGCTCAGATGAACATGTGGCTGCACAAAAACGTGCTGGCCCACATTGCGGCCAACGGCGGCAACATCCCCGAAGAGTTGCTCTGACCGCAAGCCCGTACGTGTTCGAAAACGCCTGGCGGCGGCCGCGCAGGTGATTCCCGCACTCGCCGCCCTGCTGGTATTCCAGCTCATCGGTGAAACGCTGGTGCGCTCGCTGGGCCTGCCCATGCCCGGCCCTGTCGTGGGCATGGCGTTGCTGTTGATGACCTTGATCGTGCGGCCGTCGTTGCTCGCGGCGATCAAGCCCACATCGCAAACCCTGTTGCAGCATTTTTCTTTGCTGTTTGTGCCCGCGGGTGTGGGCGTGATGCTGCATTTGCAAAGGCTGGGCGACGAAGCCTTGGCGATCGGGGTGGCGCTGGTGTTCAGCACCTGGGTGGGGCTGGCCAGTGCGGCGCTGACGATGGCCTGGTTGGTCAAGCGCTGCGAACCCGACCCGGACAGCAGCCCATGAACGAAGGCCTGCCCCTGGCCACCGCTGCGGTCGAGCGCCTGGCCGATGTGTGGGTGTACCTGTCGGCCACACCCTTGCTGGGCCTGACCATCACCCTGCTGGTCTACCACGCGGCTTTTTTGCTTTACCAGCGCAGCGGGTTCCATTCGCTGGCGAATCCGGTGGGGCTCTCGGTGATCGCGCTGGGCACCCTGCTCTGGGCCACGGGCACACCCTACGCCACCTACTTTGAAGGGGCTCAGTTCGTGCACTTTTTGCTGGGCCCGGCCACGGTCGCGCTGGCGGTTCCGTTGATGGAGCAGCTCGCACGCATCAAACGTTTGTGGTTGCCCATGCTCGGCGCCCTGGTGGTGGGGACTTTGGCCGCCACGGTCACGGCCATGGGTGTGGGCTGGCTGCTCGGCGCTTCGAAGCTGACGCTGGCCTCACTCGCGCCCAAATCGGTCACCGCGCCGGTGGCGATGGGCATAGCCGAAAAGATCGGCGGCCTGCCGTCGCTCACCGCTGTGTTGGTGGTGAGCACCGGCATTCTGGGGGCGGCCAGTGCGCGCTTGTTGTTTGACTTGCTGCGCATTCACGACCCCATCGTCCGGGGCTTTGCCCTGGGCACCGCCGCCCACGGCATCGGCACGGCGCGGGCGTTTCAGGTCAACGAAGAGTCGGGCGCCTTTGCCGGACTCGCCATGGGCTTGGCTGCGCTGTTCAGCGCCGTCGTTTTGCCGCTGGTGGCGGGCTGGCTGCTGCGCTGGATCTAGGGATGTTGTTCAAAACTCCCGCGATGCGCGTTCGGATTCAAAACGGGATGGCTGGCGTGCCAGCTTGGCGCGTCGTGTGCCGGGCGGCACACGCAAGCCAACAGGTGCGTCAGACACCCGTTTTGAGCCGAACCCTGGCGGGCCGTGGTTTTGCGGGCGATGCGCTTCGTTGCGAATTCAGGCAAGCCGTCCAGGCTTGCCTT
>JBFHEQ010000334.1:0-4318 GCA_041584075.1 Hydrogenophaga sp. | reverse complement strand
GTCCGGCGACAAGCCAGGAAATCGAACGCCTGGTGGCCATGCGCACCCAAGAATTGCAATCCCGACTGGACCAGGCGCAGCGGCGTTTTGAAAACGCCCCCTGCGGACACCTGATCATGGACGCCGATCTCCGGCTGCTCGACATCAACGAGACGCTGCTCAATTGGCTCGGCTATGTGCGAGACGAGCTGCTCCAGGCGCCGGATCTCAGCACCCTCATCGATCCCAGCTGGTGCCGGGTCCTTCAGCCGCGCCTGCAGGCCATTGGCCAATCGGGCCAAATCGAATCCATGGAAATCGAATTGGTGCGCAAGGATGGCAGCCGAATACCCGTCCTCATGACCTCGTCCGCAGTGAACGACGATCAAGGTGTTTTTGCTTACAGTCATTCCAGCTTGGTAGACATCACCGAGCGCAAACAGATCGAACAACGGGTCACCGCCCACGACGGCTTTCTGCAGACCATCACGGACCGCATTCCTGTCGAGCTGGCGTACTACGACAAGGACCTGGTGTGCCGCTTTGCCAATCGCGCCCATGCTGCACGGTACGACAAGCACCCCGAGGAGATGGTGGGCGACAACCTCAGCAACCTGGTCCCCCCGGAGTTGCTGCCGGAAATCCTCCCCTATGTGGCCGAAGCGCTGAGTGGTTCGAAACAAACCTTTGAAGCCGAACGCGAAGGCCAGGACGGCCGACGCAACTACTACGAAATCCACTACATCCCGGACAACCAGAAGGGCAACGTCGAAGGCATCTTCATCGAACTGCACGACGTGAGCGAGCGCCGCCGGACGGAAGAGTTTGTGCTGGAGGCCAACCGCGACCTGGAAGAACGTGTGCGCGAGCGCAACGCCGAACTGTTTCAGAGCGAGCAAAGATACCGGCTGATGGTGGACGCGATCCAGGACCACTGCATCTACTTCGTGGACGAACACGGTGCCGTGACCGAGTGGACTGAAAGCGCTCAGCGCTTGCATGGCCACACGCGCCAGCAGATGCTCGGGCGTCCATACCAGGCCCTGCTGGCCTCAGGCAATGCAGGCGAAGACGAAGTGGATCCGGCACAGGTGCTCAGGCTGGCCAAAGCGCACGGCCAATGGGAAACCCGAGGCTGGCGGTTGCGCGACGATGGCTCGCGGTTCTGGGCACATACCGTGTTGACCGCCCTGCGCAATGAAACCGGTGAACTGCAAGGCCTCTCGGCCATCACCCGCGACATGACGGCGGCGAAAAGCCTGGAAGACGTCATGAACGATCTCAACAAAGAGCTGGAGAAACGGGTGGCCGAACGCACGCAGCAGCTGGTGGCGGCCAACAAGGATCTCGATGTTTTTTCGCACATGGTGTCCCACGACCTGCGCGCCCCCTTGCGCCACATCTCCAGCTTTGTGAGCCTGCTTCAGGAGCAGCTCGGCGAAACCTCAGACCGCCTGACCCTGCAGTACTTGAGCTCCACAGCCAAGGCCAGCAAGCGCATGAGCCACATGATCGAAGGCCTGCTGGAATACGCGCGGCTGGGCCGGGTTGCCATCGACACCCAGCCCGTGCCTTTGGCCCCGCTGCTGGATGGCGTCATTGCGCACTTGAAGACCGAAAATCCGGACCGGGCGATCGAATGGGTCATTGAGGAGGATCTGCCAGTCGTCAGGGGAGATGCCATGCTGCTGGCCCAGACTTGGGGCAACCTGCTCAACAACTCGGTCAAATACACCCGAACCCGCGAACAGGCCCGCATCGAGGTGGGCTGGAAGGTCAACCCGGTCGGCGGGCGCACCTTCTTTGTGCACGACAACGGCGTCGGCTTTGATCTGGAAAAGGCACACAACCTGTTTGTCATGTTCCAGCGGCAACACCACTCCATGGACTTTGAAGGCACCGGCACCGGTCTCGCGCTGACCCAACGCATCATCGAGCGCCACAACGGTCGCATCTGGGCCGAGACATCGCCAGGAGAGGGTTGCACCTTCTTTTTCACCCTGCCATTCGAGGGACTGGAACCCGAGCTGGATTTCCCGCAGTCGTCCATGGCCGAACTCTCGTTCTGAAAACCCGCTGAATGCGGGCACAGGCCGCCCATGCGCCCTGGCTCGGCGAGCCACGTACCACGCTGTCACAGCCCGGCTGCGGTACAGTCAGGTGCCCCTCGCCCTGAAGCGGTGATCCCACACCTTTCACACGGTCTGAATGGGCGCCCATTCGACCCTGCCATGCCATGCATCCGACGGACCCACCGCCGCTGACTTCCGACCTCTTTTCCCTTCGGGGCCAAGTGGCGCTGGTCACCGGCGCTTCAAAAGGACTTGGATTCGAAATGGCCCTTGCGCTGGCCAGCCATGGTGCACAGGTCTGGCTGGGCGGGCGGAACCTCGACACCTTGCAAGCCACCGCGGAACGCATCCAGGCACTTGGCGGTGAACACTGTGGCTCAGTGCACCCCCTGCCGGCCGATCTCACCAACGAAGCAGCCATCGGCACTGCCTTGGCCTCCCTGCGCCGACACAGTGGCCGCCTGGACATCCTGATCAACAACGCTGGACAACGACATCGCGCGCCGTTGGAACAGCTGCCTTCGAGCGCCTTGCGCGCACTGCTGGAAACCAACCTGATCGCCGCCTGGCACCTCAGCCGCGAGGCGGCACAGTCCATGCGGGTGCAAGGGGGCGGCTGCATCATCAACGTCACATCCATCGCCGGCCCCATTGCGCGCGCCGGGGATGCCGCCTACACCACCAGCAAGGGCGCGCTGGACGCCATGACCCGCGCGCTCGCGGCCGAGTTGGGGCCGGACGGTATACGCGTCAACGCCATTGCCCCGGGCTTCTTCGCCACCGACGCCAATGCCAGCATGGTGGCAGACCCGGAGTTATTGACCCGGCTCCGCCAACGGACCTCTCTGGGGCGATGGGGCCGCCCACAGGAAGTGGCAGGCGCTGCCGTCTTTCTCGCCAGCGCAGCGGCCACCTATATCACTGGACAGACGCTGGCGATAGACGGGGGCTACCTGTCCCACTTCTGACTTCCCAAGGTGATCCAGAGCGATTTCGCGGACCATCCACACCTGTTTTGCTGCGGAAAGCCATTCATCATTGAACTGGCAAGTCTGTAAGTGCTTGATTTACATAGGGACGTACTAGTGCCAAGTCATCAGACCTTCAACTGGCGCGCCACTTAACATTCATTTTTTCCGGTTTCGCGCCATTCATCTTTTATTTTTTCCTGACGGTGCCCTACAGGACAGCTAGTAGCGTGGCAGGTGACCCGATCGCACTGCTCTGCCCATCACATGGCGCCCATCCCGTCCATGGCTACCGCCAAAGCTCTCCACGATCAAAGCAAGTAGCTGACTTAGCTCGTTCGGCTGGCTACTCGATAGCTGATGTCGCTGAGTTATGCAGCCACCACTGCACACCAATAACCGCGCCGCTGCTCACGGTCAAAGGCGCACCCCCTCGATCAATCGCCTTGTTTTCTACATCGCTCAGGAAATCTCCTCCGGCTGCAACCAGTGGATACCGGGCCCCGACTTGGTCAATTGATCCACGGCAGACACCATCAACTTAAGGTCGCAGGGGGTCGGGTAGTGCCGCAACGTTGACCGCGCTTCCTGCTTGATGGATTCGGGTACGTCGGGGTGGGTCAGCAGTTCGCGCAACAATTCACCAGCAAATCGCAAGGCTCGTGCACGTTCGTCGGGCATGGTCATGTCAGGGCTCCCTTAGAAAAATTTGGTGATCCCAAGGCATCACGTCGTTCACTCGTCTTCATCCGCGAACCAAGGTGGCTCGATGCCACCGGCCTGGCGCTGGCGAGCGTGCTCCGGGCAAACCACGAGATCGACTCCCTTGCGGTGGTCAATTTCGCCAGGGGTGCCGCACACGATGCAGGCAGTCTGCGTAAGCGACTCTGCCTTTTGCTTCAGCATTTGGATGCGTTGGCGCAGGGCCATCTCGTCAGGATCAGCCAGGTGGCGGTTGCGATGG
The DNA here is from genome assembly GCA_041584075.1 of Hydrogenophaga sp. Lineage (GTDB taxonomy): Bacteria > Pseudomonadota > Gammaproteobacteria > Burkholderiales > Burkholderiaceae_C > Hydrogenophaga. The sequence continues at coordinate 335 of JBFHEQ010000334.1, read as the reverse complement.
TCGTTCTGTTTGATCGACAAGTGGTACTGGTTCCCTTCACGGTCATCTGACCCGAGCACACCTTCCATGCGGTAGTAGAACCGCGCGGCGCCAAACTTCTGCTTGAGCTGTACCCACCGAAAGCTGCGCTTGTTAGCACCCAGCTCCTCGTCGATGTCAGCGCACAGTTGAGCGAGCAAGAAAATCCAGCCTTTGAAGAAGCTCAGCTCGATGGCGGGGCCTTCGAATTGATACGGATAGCGAGCCTTGAGTGTTTTGGGCGTGGTCATGGAAGGCGCTCCAGAATCATTTGTTGCAATTGATCTGCGTTGGACTCGGTGAACCCCACAGTTCGG